>JAPLDX010000050.1 GCA_026391215.1 Bacteroidia bacterium | reverse complement strand
TTAACGACAGCTATAGCAAATGTTCAGTTTATTCAATTGAACTTAAGATTGACAGCAGTACATTATTCAGATATGTGATGGATGATTTTTCTTTTAATGAATCCAGGTATATTAACAGTCATATTGATTACGAGGCATATCAGAAGGAAAGAACATATTTTGAAAGAACTTTTCTCCTGCCAAATGACAAATTGAGTGTTTATGAGAATGTTGTGAACAGGGGAATTTTCAATTTCAATGAAGATAAAACCTATCATATTGAAATTGAGGTGGCTGACATTCACAATAACAGGGCTGTGCTGACATTTGACGTGCAGGGCCAGCAGCCACTATCGCATGATAAACCTGGATCAGCTGCAACTGATCTGAACCTAATGCCATATAACAGTGCCAACACATTTACCGCTGAAAACATTTCAATTGCAATTCCCACAGGAGCCCTGTATGATACATTATACTTTGAATATAAAAAGGAAAAAGGTCCGCAGGAGATGTTATCGGAAGTACATTATATCCATAATAAGTTCACTCCTGTGCATAAAGCTTATACACTTGCAATTAAGCCTTATTCAATCCCTGTTGGGAAAGAATCAAAAATGCTAATTGTACAGATGAATGATGATTTTAAGAAAAGTGCACTAAGCAGCAGCATTACTGACGGGTATGTAACCGCACAGGCTTTATCATTCGGAATGTTCTATGTTGGAATTGATACTGTTGCCCCGATGATTGCTCCAAACGGACTCTCTTCAGGCATTGACCTGACTGATAAAAGAGAAATAAGAATCAGGATTTTTGATGAGCTGGCAGGGATTAAATCCTATGAGCCGACCATTGACGGTAACTGGGCATTGTTTGAGTATGACCAGAAGAATAACGTCCTTATTTACAGGTTTGATCCAAAACGTATTGCCAAAGGGACAAAACATAATCTGACCCTGAAAGTATCAGATAACGTGGATAATACGAGCTTTTACAATTGTGATTTTACGTGGTAGTAATACCCCCGCCCCGCCTCTAAATTCCACGTACCCATCCCCCCACCCCCTTCGCTGCAAACCGGCTCTTCACTAAAATAGCCCACCGGGCTATTTCTTCACGCTCAGCCCTCTGCTTCGCAAGGCAGGGGGCTATATTCCTGTATATCAATAGATTCCCCCTCCTTGCAAAGCAGGGAGGGGGACAAAGGGGGTGGGTACATGTGGTAATTAATAAATCCTTGCCGGATAGACTCCCTTCCTTATCATTTTCCTGATGCTCTCGACGACAAAGGGCTTATCCTCACGGTAGGTAACACCAAACCATCTCTCATTAGTCTGAAGTATTTTAATTGTTATATTCCCATTCTTCACGAATATATCGAGCGAAGTCGGTATATCCAGCTCCGATTTCAAATCCATGCCATTCTTGTTAATGAAGTTTCTGAATTCTTTTCCAAGAAAATCGTAACATCCAGGTTTGAATCCGAACAGGTTCATTGAAACTATTTCATTACCATCAAAATGTATGTCTTTACCATCTGATCCAGGTGCTTTTGCTCCGTCATGAGTTTTTTCTATCTGCCTTACTTCGGCAATGTTCTGAAGTAATCCGTCCGATCCCACCTTGCATACACCGCGGTTGACATTACCATGATCAGAAAGAGTATTTCCAAGCTTATACCCGACAATGCAATAACAATTCTGATCTTTATCATTTACAAGGAAATCATGAAGTATTTTAAACGATTCCACACCATAATAATCATCAGCATTTATTACTCCAAAAGGTTCCTTAATCTTATCCTTTGTTACCAGGATGGCATGGCTTGTCCCCCATGGCTTCTGCCTCTCAGGAGAGACTATTACTCCTTCAGGCAGGTTGGTTATCTCCTGAAAAACATAATCTACAATGATCTTCCCTTTCAGCTTTTCCACAAATCTTTCTTTGACCTGCTCTTCAATATCGCGTCGTATTACAAATACTATTTTTCCAAATCCTGCCCTGATTGCATCATAAATTGAATAATCAATTATTGTTTCGCCCGACGGGCCGACTTCATCAAGCTGCTTATTGCCGCCATAACGGCTTCCCATGCCTGCTGCCAGTACTAAAAGTGTTGGTTTCATATTTTAAGATTTATTCAGTGCAATTATAAGGAAAAAAATGTTACTTTTATTAAAACCTAAAAAAAGCAGGGCATGAATTTCAAACTGGAAATATGTGCTGACAGTGTTGAATCAGCGGTTAATGCGCAGATTGGAGGAGCTGACCGGATTGAGTTATGCGATAACCTGTTTGAGGGAGGAACAACTCCTTCGTATGGGATGATCTCTGCGGTAAGAAACAATCTGACAATAGATCTTAATGTTATTATAAGGCCCAGAGGCGGTGACTTCCTTTACAATGACTCCGAATATGATATAATGAGGCAGGATATCGAGGTTTGCGGTGAGTGCGGGGTAAACGGGATTGTTATAGGAATTCTGCAGCATGACGGAGAAATTGATGTTGACCGCACAGCAAAGCTGATTGAGCTTGCATACCCGATGACAGTTACCTTCCACCGGGCATTTGATATGTGTTCAGATCCTTTCCGGGGACTTCAGGACATAATATCATCGGGAGCCTCAAGGCTGCTCACATCTGGTCAGAAAAATACAGCAAAGGAAGGAGCAGAACTTATCAGCAAGCTGATACTGGAAGCAGGATCCAGGATAATAATAATGCCTGGAAGCGGACTCAACGAATCAAATATAGCAGAGCTGGCTACAATCACAGGAGCAAATGAATATCATCTTTCGGGAAGAAGCATTACCGATAGTGAAATGACTTTCAGGAGAGAGGGGATTAATATGGGAGGAGTTACCGGTATCTCTGAGTTTTCAAGAAAAACCACCGACCCTCAGAAAATAAAAAATATCATAAAAATTCTTAAAATGATCTGACCTGCCTTTGAAATTTTATCTGACTTGTTACCTTTGCAGGATTCACTACATTTTTTAGTATAACCCTTTTATTCACGATTAGTACTTATGAAAAAAATTACAGGAATCGTATTGACGATTATAATGGCAGGTCTGCTTACTGATCAGACTGCTGAAGCATGCACCAATTTTCTGGTGACAAAAGGAGCATCAAAGACTGGATCAGTTATGATAACCTATTCCGCTGATTCTCATGTACTTTACGGAGAACTCTATTACTGGCCGGGGAGAGATTATCCTGTAGGAAGCATGATGGATGTTTATGAATGGGATACTCAGAAATTCAAGGGAAGGATCAAACAGGTTGCTCACACATATTCTGTAGTCGGTAACATGAATGAACATCAGCTTGCCATAGGAGAAACAACTTATGGAGGTGTAGCGGAAATGGTCAATCCTGAAGGGATCGTTGATTATGGAAGCCTTATTTACATTTCCCTTCAAAGAGCTAAGACGGCCAGGGAAGCAATAAAGGTTATGTCTGACCTGGTTTCCGAATATGGCTATGGAAGCTCAGGAGAATCGTTTTCAATAGCTGATAAGAATGAGGCATGGATCTTTGAGATCGTAGGCAAAGGTCCGGGTAATAAAGGTGCTGTCTGGGTTGCCCGCCTGATCCCTGACGGTTATATATGCGCTCATGCCAACCAGGCAAGGATAACAACTTTTCCGCTTGCAACAGGCAAGAAAAACAGTATTGCCATCACCTCAAAGGATCTGAGCCGGATTAATGATCCTATGGTTGAATGTGTCTATGCTTATGATGTGATTGATGTTGCAAGGGCAAAGAAATTATATACCGGGACTGACCTGAATTTCAGCTTCTCAGATACATATAATCCCTTAACCTTCGAGGGAGCCAGGTTCTGTGAGATCCGGGTATGGTCATTCTTCAGGTCTGTAAATGATGAAATGGATCAGTACATTAACTACGTTTCAGGTCACGATCTCAGCAAGCGCATGCCCCTGTGGGTTAAACCGAACCGCAAGATATCAAACTATGATATGATGAATTTCATGCGCGATCATCTTGAAGGAACGGAATTCGATATGAGAAAGGACATCGGAGCCGGATCATTCGGTTCACCTTACCGCTGGCGCCCGCTTACATGGAAAGTCACCGGGGATGAAAATTCATATTGTAATGAGAGAGCTACATCTTCACAACAGACAGGCTTCGTATTTGTTGCTGAATCCCGCAACTGGCTTCCTGATCCGATCGGCGGAATATTCTGGTTCGGAGTTGATGACGCCGCTACAACAGTATTTAATCCAATATATTGCGGCATCACTGAAGTTCCTGATTGTTTTAAAGTCGGGAACGGAGACCTGCTTACATATTCTCCAACATCTGGTTTCTGGGTGTTCAACCAGGTTGCGAACTTCTGTTATTCACGTTATGATCTGATGAGTGCAGATGCTTTGAATATACAGAAAGAGCTTGAAGTGAAATATATTGATGAGACTGCTGCCGTTGATGAGGCTGCTAAAAAACTGTATGAAAATGATGTCTGGAAAGCACGCGATTACCTGACGGACTATTCAGTGAAAACTGCTCAGAATACCTTTGATCATTGGAAATCATTAAGCGAATATCTGCTGGTAAAATATATGGACGGCAATATAAAGAAGGAAAAGGACGGCAAATTTGAAAGAAGCCCTGAAGGTTATCCTGCATATCCGGATCAGCCTGGTTACAATGATGCATGGAAGAAATCGGTAATTCAGGACACAGGAAAGAAATTGCTGGTACCTGCGGGAGGAAGTCATTAAAAAGTTCAAAGTTTAAGGTTTCAGGTTCAAGGTGTCACTCGGAATGTGCCTGACTTTGAACCTTGAACTTTAAACATTTCTTCTTCTGAGTAAGGATTATCAAAATATTGATTATATTTGCGACCGATTTTTGAAACCATTTTAAGAATACAAAATATCCAGGGGATGAACTTAATGAATGTTGTTGATAAGGAATTTGCGGTCAAGAATGAATATCCGAAATTCGTAGCAGGCGATACAGTTACTGTACATTATAAGATAAAGGAAGGTAACAAGGAAAGAATTCAGCAGTTTCGTGGTGTTGTGATTCAGAGATCAGGCGAGAAGCATACTGAAACCTTTACTGTAAGAAAAATGTCAGGTAATATTGGTGTTGAAAGGATTTTCCCCATAGCATCACCATTTATTGATAAGATTGAAATTAACAAGCACGGTAAAGTACGCCGGGCCAGGATATTCTATATCCGAGATCTCACCGGTAAGAAAGCACGTATACGCGAGAAGAAATTCTAAGAAACCAAAAAGAACAGAAAAAGGCTATTCACTATGAATGGCTTTTTTTTAAGATAGCATGTACGCACCCCCTTTGTCCCTGCCCTTGATCACACGTACCCATCCCCCAACCCCTTTCCCTACTTCGTAAGGAAGGGGGCTTATATAGTTGTATATCAATATAATATCCCCCTTCTTGCGTCAGCAGGGAGGGGGATTAAGGGGGAGGGTACGTGAAATTCAGATTTTATTAATCAGCTCTTCTTTTTTAGCTTTTGCTTCGTCAACAAGCTTTGTTGCTTTTTCATCTGCTTCCCGAACAAGTGCATTTGCCTTTTTATCTGCTTCATTCCTTAAGGCATCGGCTCCCTTTTGTGCAGCCATTTTTGCGATAGCGCCTTTTGAGGCAGCTCCGTCAATAAGCTTTTGAGCCTGGACTTCAGCTTCCTGCCGGATCTTATCTGCAGCGGTTGCTGATTCATCGCGGATCTGCTGGGCTCTGGCCTCTGCTTCCGCAATCAGCCTGGCTCCCTGCTCCTCGGCCTCCTGTCTTGCTTTATCCTTTCCTGTATCAATCGCTTTATCAACTGTTTCCCTGACGGTTTCTTTTACAACTTCCTTTATTCCTCCTGATGTACTGTCCTGTGAAGAACCTCCAAAGTCAGGCATTACTATAGGTTTACCGAATACACCTGTTATCTTAACATTTACTTTCAGGACATCTGCCGGCTTATATGCGATGCCAAATGCTGCAGCCTGCGCAGACAGGTTATCGATCAATGCGTTTACTGAACTGCCCAGATCTGATCTTGGTATCTGGGTCTTAACAAGGTAATTAAGAGTCTGATCCAGTCCCTGATCCCCGCTGACATTCATTTTTATATTACCAACTTTAGTATCAAACGGACTTACATAGACTCGTCCATCCTTTATCTTAAAGCTTGCATTAATATTCTTGAAGGTATTACTGTATTTATCACTTAGTTTCAGCACACCTTTCATTGTTTCATAAGCTTTGGATTCAACCAGTGTTACCTCATCTGACTGTAATTTTCCGCCGCCGAGTATTGACTGGATCAATGGCATCATATCACTCCCCAGGAGGCTTTCAAATGCAAGATTCAGATTCATCCTGCCCTCAATGCCCTTGGCAGCCGGAGCAAGTCTCTGTACTGTATTAAAAGTTGAAAATGCATCTTTTATTCCTATACTCTGCATGTTGAAATCAGCTTTCATCGTAGGTTTGAGAGTATCCCGGGTATCATAATCTGCATTCATTGTGATCGACCCTCCAAGAATATTCATACCCGTTTCCCTTATGCTCAATACCCCGTCCTTAACAAGGATATGCCCTTTAACATTCTTTGCTTTAATGTTATCATAGCTGAAATCATTAATAAGAGCATTGAAATCGAAGTCAATATTCTCGGGCACTTTTATGACCGAAAGTGATGTATTATCCTCCTCCACTTCAGTTGTGTCCGATGCTATTTTTGAAAGTATATCTGTGGCATCCACCATGTTCGATCGTAGGGTCAGGCTTCCTTTTAGTGTCTCATTCTTGAAGATATAAGGTATATAGTTTTCAAGGCGTCCTGTTATATTAAAGTCACTTTTATCACCTACCCTGATATTGCCTTTTGTCATGGCTGCGTAGGCAGGTGCAAATTCGAAACCTGCTTCATTGATCCTGACTTCAGGATATCCAATCATAGCTACCAGCATATTCTGGATATTCATTGTCCCTGAAGCCTGGAAGCTCTCATACTGTTCCTTTTCTATCATTGACAGTTTCCCGGCCATTTTCACTGCCATATCAATAACACCCGAAAGGCTTATACTGTCAATAGGTATAGCTTTTGATAGAGCATCAAGATCTATTTTCCCGGTTAATGATCCTATAAAATCAGGATCGCTAATGGGTGTTTTCAGTTTGAATGTCATATCAAACGGATTGCCTGCCAGTTCAATGTGGAAAAGATCAATATGTGCCGTTGTCAAATCCATGTCCTTCCCGTTCATAAATACTTCCAAGTTGATATTTATGTTTTTGATCTTTTCGGGTAATGCGGGATAACTTATCAATCCATTCTTAACTGAAAGAGACATGTTTACGTCCGGCAGGGTACTGTCAGCATCGCTGTAAACACCTTTTGCCGAACCTTTTAGTGCAAACTCACCGGTTGTTGTAAGGTCAGTAAAATCTGCCATATAAATTGCCGGGACAAGCGAAAGAAGCGTTTTGAAGGATGTCTGGTCAGTTCCGAACTGAAGGTCTGTTTCGATGTCATCACCAGGCATCGCAACCATTCCTGAGAAATTGAGCTTAAGGTCATTCAGCGCGAAATAGTTTTCTCCGAAAGTAAATTTGTAATTCTCAAGATCAGCCAGTATCCCGATCTTTGAATCAATTACTGCCTTATTAAGGTACTTGGTCCCCTCCATTATGAAGGTGACCTCAGCGATGTTAAGAGACATATCCAGTTCCGTTTCACTGGCGGTCATATCGCCTGCAAGGTTAAAATTAAGACTTTTCAGATAAGCGGACATGTCAGACATCTGATCAACATAGGATATAGAACTGTTCTGAATTGCAAATTTCTTAAGCTGCACCTTGAGTCCCGAGGGTTCAGATCCGGTTTCCGCTTCTGGAACAGGTGTTTCTGTAACAGCTTCTGTTGCAGTAGTATCCTTTGCTATATCCCAGTTTGCAGAACCGTCTTTAAGCACCATTGCATTAATTACTGCCTGATCTAGAATAACTGATTTGACTTCATATCCTGTTTTCTTAAACAGACTTCCAAGATTGAAGACAAGGTCAAATGATTTGAATCCTGCAAGGGTATCGCCTTCAAATTTATCGTTACCAACGACCGAAACGCCATTAAGTGAGAAAGAGAGATTCGGGAAGTTCTTAAAGAATCCCAGCTTGTAATCATCAAATTTCACCTGGGCGTTTACAGATTCATTAATAACCTGTTCCACTTTGGTCCTGATCTTATCTTTAAATATCACGGGAACAGTAAAGAGCAGAATGAGGATAAGGAGTATGAGTCCACCAAGCACTTTTAAAATTATACCGGCCGTCTTTTTCATATTTATATTTTTAACTTATTATCAACCACTTACAAAGGACATTTCATATCGAAAATCATTATTTAAAAGTATACAATATTCCCGAAAATAAAAATATTGCTATATTTGCGTGCTTATAAAATATTGGTCCCGTAGCTTAACTGAATAGAGCATCTGACTACGGATCAGAAGGTTGAGAGTTTGAATCTCTCCGGGATCACAAAACAAACTATGCTCCGCCAGGAGCATTTTTTGTTTTATGAGCGGTGTAAGCTGAAAAGGTTGACTCTGCGAAGAAAACAAAAAATTATGCAACATTATGACCAGTTCTTCGTCTTTATATAGTATGTTATAATACCTGATCATTCTTAAATAAGAACAAATCGATATGAAAAGAACTATTACTAACAGCCAAGCGATCTTAATGATCACTCTGATGATGCTTGCATCAAACACATACTCTCAGTCATTCTTTCCGGTGAAAGGCAGCGGAACGCCAATAAACAGAAACTACGATGTGTCTGGTTTCCATGGTATTGATGTATCAGGAGGTTTTGATGTAATCCTGGTACAGGGAAATTCAGAATCACTTACTCTTACTGCCCAGGAGAATTTATTTGATCATATTACGGTCAAGGCGGATAATGGCATATTGAAGATCTATACCAGAAATAATATTTGGGCTACTCAACCACTGAAAGCCCGTATCACCTTCAAAAATATAGACAACCTTGATGTATCGGGAGGTGGTGATGTTACCAGCGAGACTCCGGTAAATGTTGAGGAACTTAGTGTTTATATCAGTGGCGGCGGCGATTTCAGCTCTGTTATCAATTCAGGTGAAGTAAAGTGCCATATCAGCGGCGGTGGTGATGCAGAAATAGAAGGAAATATCAAAGATTATTATCTTGATATGTCCGGCGGAGGCGATCTGAAATCAGTAGTAAATGCCGGCATCATTTCCTGCAGAATAGGGGGAGGAGGTGATTTGTTTCTAAATAGCAAAGAGAAATCCGCGGATGCTCTCATTGATGTCAATGGAGGCGGTGATATAGAAGTGGAAATAAATACGGAAAAGCTGAAATGCACTGTCTCAGGTGGTGGCGATGCTGAACTTTCCGGACAGGCTGCTGAATTTGAAATAAACCTTAATGGTGGCGGAGATGTAAATGCAGGAACCCTGATCACAAGGACAACATCATTTAATGTCAGCGGAGGATCGGATATCCGTGTGAATGCATCACAGGAAATATCCGGTTATATATCAGGAGGAGGTGATGTCTATTACTCAGGAAATCCTGAAAGGGTCTCTGTTGACGCTAAAGGCGGTTCAGAAGTCCATAAAGAATAGAACACTTTCCCTATTCAAAAATAAATGTTCCGAATTTCTTATATTCGTGGAACGTGCCGCTGACTTTTTGCCAGGCAAAAGGAACAGAACCAGAGTCATGATCGATGCGATACATATTTGCTCTCCATCTTGTGCCTGAAACAGGAGGAACCTGATTCAAAGGTGCGAGTAGTTTATAGGGGATAAAGAATTCAGCTATCCATCCGGAAACTGAGCTTCCGCTTTTCTTCTTCCCTCCCACGGCATTCGTTGCGTGCTGCGTTCTTCTATCACCCTGATATTTCCATGGCAGCCATCCCAGAAAAGTTCCATCAAAATTTGGAACGATAATCGGAAGCTCATAATTTAACGGAGAAAGCTCATATTCAAAATAAACAGGATAGTCTTCATCGGTCCATAAAAAGATCTCAACAACATCTTCTTCCCACAGGTTCAGGTTATCTGCCTTCATTGTGGAGGTGAGCTTTTTATCCCCGCAGTCGAAAAGAAAGTAGATTCCTGTCCCGGAATACAGCACTTTTACTTTAGTCCGGTAATCTGTATTGTCAGGATTTTGTGTAAGCAGGTTTATCCATTCCGTGTTTTTCCAATTATCAGAGTGCCCATCGCCGGTGACTTTAAAATCCATGCATTTCTTAACAATAACTGATCCCGGTTCAGTACTCGCTTCCTGTGCAGAGACAATTGCAATATTAACGGCAATAATCAGGCACGACATGCAGAAAGGATAAAACAGATTTCTGAATTTTGTCATAATTATAATTATTATCACTAATTAAATCGGCTTGTTTTAAATAAGGCATTTCATCAAAAATACAACATATCGTACATAAAATCAATAATGAAGATATGTAGAACACTTTGAAATAATAAGAACTCTGCATAACTTTAGAACATATACGAATGAATCTATAAACAAAATGACTGAGCTTTCAAAATATTTTATCAGGTCACGCGAAGAAATTGAAAAAATCCTGAAGAAGCAGACGATGGGTTTTCTGGGAATGTGCAATGATGGAATGCCTTACGTTATTCCTCTTACTTATATCTATACCAGCGGGAAGATTATTTTTCATTGTGCATTGCAGGGTAAAAAACTTGATTATATCAGGACTAATCCACAGGTTTGCTTTGCTATGGGGAGCCAGTCAGGCAAGACCATGCGTCATCCGCAGGGTGGCGGATGCAAAGCAGACAATGATAGCGCAGTATGTTATGGAAAGGCCAGGATTATTGATGATATAAATGAACGGTGCAGGATATTGAATACATTTAACCAGCTGCTTCGACCAGGCTCCAGGAAGGTATCGCTGAAAGAAGTTGAGCGATGTCATGTTGTTGAAATCACGATCGCTGAAATGACAGGAAGAAGACAGAGAAAAGGTGTGGAATATACTTTCTGGGAGTACAGGTTCAAGGAGAAAGGAGAAAGATAAAAGTGAGGAGGCATAAGGTTGAATAAAGATCTGCATATTATTACACTGGATATCCCCTACCCGCCTGATTATGGAGGGATGATTGATTCATATTACCGGATACAATCACTGCATAATGTTGGAATTCAGATACATCTTCATTGTTTTGAATATGGACGCCCACATTCACAAAAGCTGGAAGCTATTTGTAAAACAGTAAATTATTATTACAGGAGAAAAGGTCTGAAACCTCATTTGTCGTCGCTCCCGTACACTATCAGATCAAGAAGTTCAGATGCCTTGCTTGAGAACCTGATGAAAGATGATTACCCTATACTATTTGACGGCCTCAATACTACTTTCTGTCTTGATTACCCTGCGCTATCTGCCAGGAAGAAATTTGTACGCACTCATAATATTGAACACAGGTACCATATGACCCTGTCGGTTTATGAGAAGGATCTGCTGAAAGGCCAATACTTTAAAATTGAATCCCTGAAACTCAGGCAATATGAAAAGATTCTTAAGAAAGCTAATAAGCTTTTTACAATATCCGCCGGTGACAACGAGTACTTTGGGAACAAATATCATAACTCAGAACTGATCCTGCCATTCCACCCTTCCCTAAGAATTGAAAGTCAGACAGGTGTCGGTGAATATTGTCTTTTTCATGGAAATCTTTCTGTAAGTGAAAACATAGAAATTGCTGAAATATTGATATCCCGGATTTTTTCAAAAGTACCATATCAGTGCATTATCGCTGGCAAGAATCCTCCGGAACACCTCAATGTTAAAGCATCTCCTTTTATAAACATCAGGATCATTTCAAATCCCGGTGATGAAGAGATGGCAAAGCTGATCCGTAATGCCCAAATTAATGTTCTTCCTGCCCTGGCAATCAATGGATTAAAGCTGAAGCTCCTGGTAGCTCTTTGCAATGGAAGACATTGCCTTGTCAATGAAAAAATGATTAACGGAACCTGTCTTGAACAGCTTTGTCATATAGCAGCCTCTGCTGAGGAAATGGCCGAAACTATCCATTCACTTATGAAAGAACCATTTACAAAAGAAATGATTGCCATCCGTGAAAGTGCCGTCTTTAAATATTACAATAATGTCACCAACGCGACAAAGCTGGCGTCAATTATCTTTCCCTCCTCATAGTATTTATGGCGCTGATCGGAGGTTTATGCTTCTTTACAATGTTTTGGAAGAAAAGAAATGATCAATGCTCCAATCAGAGCCACACCTATTAGAACTATGAAACCGATGTTATAATTTGTTGAAGCATCTCTAACAGCACCAACTGCTACAGGCATAGTGGCTTCGGCAATACCGTCCGCAACAAGAATAATACCCATCACCCTGCCAAGTGTTTTTACACCGAACAGGTCCCCTGCCATCAAAGGGATTATCATATAGTCACCGCCGAGGCCAATTCCGAAAATCACTGCAAAAATATAGAGCCTTCCGGGAAAATCAGGTATCAGCAGCAACGGGATTGAGATAGCAACAAGCAGGTAAATAAGTATCATTACATATTTGCGGTGCAGGATATCAGCCAGCCATCCCATTATCACCCTTCCTGCCAGGCTCATGATTGCAACTAGGGAAATCATATGAGCAGCCTGGACTTGTGTAAAATCCAGCTCACGAAGATATAGCTTAAAGTGCTGGTTAACTCCACCTACCGCTGCGATGGAGCACATGCTTCCCAAAGCGAGGATATAGAAATACCGGCTTTTTAAAATGTCCCTTACCGGAGGGGATGATTCGGGCTGAGGTGAATTATCTTTTACTATTTGATGATCTTTAAGAAAGAATGCAAGTGGAATGGCAATTATAACAATCATTATTCCCAGTGAGGCCAGGGCAATATGCCATCCGTAATGCTTCTCCAGTCCGGCTGCAATCAATGGAACAAGAGCAAATCCGCTTCCTATGCCGAGATATGCAATACCCATAGCTTTTCCCCGGTTTTTTGTAAAAGATCTTGAGATAAGAACCTGGCAGGGCAAAGGACCACCGAAAACATAGCCAAGCGCAACAAAAATATATGAGACATAAAAAATACCCAGGGAATTCATTGAGCTCAATCCAATAAGAGCTGCTCCCGTCATCAATGCTCCTGCCACCATCATCCGCCTCGGACCATAACGGTCTATAATCCAGCCTGCTAAAAATCCGAACAATGGTGCCACCAGCAGTTTTCCAAAAAAGTTTCCTGAAGTGATTACAGTTCGTGACCATCCGAAATCCTTCATATAAAAATCATAAAAGAAAGGTAATCCGTAGAGTGCAAAGCCCACTATAGCCAGTAAGGAGCAGAATGCGGTAATTACGACATAGGTCTGATGCCGGTGAGATAAAGAAACTGTATCGGAAATCTGTTTATTATCTTCCATAGAGATTTTCGTTTCTTTCATGATATCGAAACAAAAATATAACAACTTAATTAATTCAACATTAATACAGATAAAGCTTTAATCAGTTTTTTAATAACTTTGACATTCGTTTAATTACAAGACAAAAATGGAAAGAAAGATCAGACATATATTTGATAATGAGGCATTTGCTATTAAAAACATACCGGTTTCGGGGAACTATGAAAAAGCTGTCGAAATTATTTACGAACACGTTCACGGGAAAAACGGCAAGCTTGTCACCTCCGGGATGGGGAAAGCTGGACAAATAGCTCATAATATCGCTACAACATTCAGTTCAACAGGTACACCCTCAGTATTCTTACATCCAAGTGAGGCCCAGCATGGAGATCTTGGAATCCTGCAGATGAATGATGTTATCCTTGCAGTATCCAATTCAGGCAAAACCCGCGAAATAATTGAGCTTATTGACCTGAAGAATAATCTGTTTCCATCTGTGCCTGTGATTGTAATCACAAGCGATCCCGACAGTCCTCTTGCCCAGAAGTCAGATTGCTATATACTGACAGGAGCTCCTTCCGAAGTATGTCCCCTGGGCCTTACACCCACAACCTCCACAACGGTTTTTACAGTCATAGGGGATGCCCTTGTTGTCATAATGATGGAAAAGATCGGTTTCAGAGCTGAAGATTATGCAAAAAGGCATCATGGAGGATACCTCGGTGTAAAATCACGGGAAAAAAGCGGAAAAGGCTGAAAACCTGTCATTAATTCCTTTGCAACATTGGATAAAAATACTAGATTTGAAAAAACAAGACTATGGCAGACAATACTTCATCTAACGGGATAAGCAGGAAAGATTATATCTTTTCAGTATCGGTTATCGGACTCTTTTTCTTCATTTTTGGTTTTGTCACATGGCTTAACGGGATATTAATTCCGTTTCTCAGAACTGCATGTGAACTGAATGATTTTCAGGCTTATTTTGTAGCCACAGCATTCTACATCGCATACTTTGTAATGGCTCTTCCGATGACGCCTATTCTGAAAAAGACAGGCTTTAAGAGAGGAATGTCGGTAGGATTATGGATAATGGCAGTTGGTTGTCTTGTTTTTATACCTGCTGCATTGACCAGAACATTCGGTCTCTTTCTGACAGGTCTTTTCATAATGGGTACAGGTCTCACACTGCTTCAAACTGCGTCGAATCCCTATATTACAATTATTGGCCCGAGGGAAAGTGCTGCAAAAAGGATCAGTATAATGGGAATCGCAAATAAGTTTGCCGGAGTCATCGCACCTATAATCCTTGCAAGCATTATACTGAAAGACTCACATATTCTTGAAGAAAAGCTTGCTCAGGCTGCCGATGCAGCAATGCGCGCCTCGTTACTTGATGAGCTTGCTCAGCGCGTTATCATGCCTTATATTGTAATGGCAGTAATCCTGGTTTTGCTGGGACTGCTACTGATGTTTGTCCATCTTCCTGATATTGATACAGAAGCAGAGGATGAAGCAGTCGGCGAAGCTAATGTTAAAAAGACCAGTATATGGCATTTTCCGCATCTTATACTCGGAGTTGTCGCACTCTTTTTCTATGTTGGAGTCGAGGTCATTGCCGGAGATACAATAATAAGATACGGACAATCACTCAAAATTCCAATGGAATCGGCTAAATATTACACTTCATTAACAATGCTGAGCATGATCCTGGGATACTTGCTGGGGATAATACTTATTCCAAAATACCTGAAGCAGGTAAACGCGCTCAAGCTTTGTACTATTTTCGGTGTTATATTTGCTCTTGGAGCAGTACTTACACCCGCGGCCAGGATTTTCACAATACCTTTCATCGATCTCGTAACTTTTAAACCGCTTCAGTTGATGATTCCTGTCACTGTTCTGTTTGTTGCACTGCTTGGTTTTGCCAATGCCCTTGTATGGCCTGCAATATGGCCACTGGCACTAAACGGTGTAGGAAGATTTACAAAGACCGCATCAGCACTATTAATTATGGCAATTGCCGGTGGTGCCGTATTACCATTAGTCTATGGAAAACTTGCAGTCAGCTTCTCAACTCAATCAGCATATTGGCTGTGTATCCCATGCTACCTTGTAATAATGTATTATGCATTTTTCGGACACAAAGTCGGACTGAAAAATGGAGTATGATCTGAAGGAACTGTTTGAACGTTTCACCACTGACGGAACTTATTTATCCGGTGAGCCGTTTGGCAGCGGACATATACATGAGACTTTTCATATCAGAACTGTTGAAGAGGACAAGGATGATTATTTACTTCAAAAGCTGAACAGCAAAATATTCAGAAATGTCCCTGAGCTACAGGATAACATTGAGAGAGTCACTGTTCACCTTCACAAAAAAATATCTGCAATTCCCGGTTCTGACATTAAAAGAGAATGTCTTCAGATGATCCCTGCAAAAAGTGGCAAAAGCTGGATCACCGACAGCAATGGCAGCTTCTGGAGAATGTTCATCTTTATTGCGGACCACCGTTCATACGATATAGTAGATTCACCCGGCAAGGCTTTTGAGGGAGGAAGGGCAATAGGCCGCTTTCAGGCACTGTTGTCAGATCTTCCTGGCAAACCTCTTTTTGAAACTATTCCTTCGTTCCATGATGTTGAAAAAAGAATCGATGGCTTTATGAGGATACTGAGAGAAGATCCGGCTGGAAGAGTGAAAGCCACAGAAGCTGAAACATACTTCATTCTGAAAAGAACAGATGACATGAAGATCATCCACAAACTGGGAAGGGAAGGGAAAATACCTGTCAGGATCACTCATAACGATACAAAATTTAATAATATACTCTTTGATGCGAATGATAAGTCACTCTGTATCATTGATCTCGATACGGTGATGCCAGGATATTTTCACTCCGACTTTGGCGATGCCATAAGAACAGGGGCAAATATTTCTGCCGAGGATGAAAAAAATCTTTTAAAAGTAAAAATGGATATCAGCTTGTTTGCAGCCTATGCGAAAGGATATCTATCCGAAATGAGTAATACTCTCAATGATGTTGAAAAGGAATATCTTGCATTTGCTCCCCTGCTGATGACTTATGAACAATCATTACGCTTTCTTGCAGATTATATTGATGGTGATAAATATTATAAAATTCATCATGAGCATCATAACCTCGAGAGGACCAGAGCCCAGATAAGGCTGCTGGAGAGCATGGAGGAACAATATGGGGCGATGAAGAAAATTATTGAGGAATTACTTTTAAATTAATTATTGGTTATTTGTTGATAAAGGCGATGGATTGGACAAAAGAAGAAATAAGGTTCCTGAAAACTCTTGATAATCCTGATAAAATACAGGCATTTCTTGATTCACTTGAATATAATCCGAAATATGAATGCAGGTCGCCCCGGTGGGTGATGAAGAAACATTCGGCACACTGTTTTGAAGGAGCCCTGTTTGCAGCAGCTGCTTTGCAGTTTATTGGTTATAAACCTCTTATTGTAGATATGAAGGCTGTGGAGGATGATGACCATGTGATCGCTGTCTTTAAAGAGAACAATCACTGGGGTGCAGTTGCCAAATCGAATTTCACGTCGCTGCGCTTCAGGGAGCCGGTTTACAGATCACTCAGAGAAATGATTATGTCATATTTTGATTTCTTCTTCAATATTTACGGGTATAAATCCCTGAGATCCTATTCCCTTCCTTTTGACCTGACTCATTTTGATTCACGCAACTGGCAGACTACTTACGATGACCTTGAATACATTGGCGATAAGATAGAATCGCTACATCATTTTACGGTGGTCACAAAGAAGATGATCAAAAATCTCAGCATTGCCAGCGAAACAATGATGAAAGCAGGGATGCTTGGATCAAAAGCCGAAGGACTTTTTAAACCGGTCAAAAAGAAATAATATACTCTATGGAACAGGTAATACTATCAAAATATCGCTGGGTCGTTCTTGCTGCACTCATGATGATCACTATGATGTCACAGGTTCAATGGCTCACCCATGCACCGATTGAGAGAGCTGCTGAAGTGTTTTATGGAGGCAGATTTAATCCTTTATCATTCTTTAACATTGATTTCCTGGCATCCTCATACATGCTTTTATATATCATTGTGTGTATCCCTGCATCATATTTTATTGACACATATGGAATTGTCAAGGGTGTCGGGACCGGAGCAATACTGATGATCATCGGAGGTGCAATTAAAGGATTCTCCGGCAATTCATTCACTATGGCATTGACAGGGCAGGTTATCCTAGCAATAGCCCAGCCCTTTGTTATAAATGCTCCAACTGCCGTTGCAGCACGATGGTTTCCTGTTAAAGAAAGAGCAACTGCCACCGGTCTTGCAACTCTTGCACAATATGCAGGTATCCTTGTTGCATTGATAGTTACTCCAATGCTCATAATTGCATCACCGTCAGATCCCGGCTATGGAAATGGAATAGACAGTATGCTTAAGATTTACGGTATCATAACTATTGCTGCATGTTTTACAGGCCTCATTCTTCTGAGGGAGAAACCTAAGAATCCGCCTTCTGAAGAATCCTTTGCAAGGATTAACTTTTCTTCCGGATTAAAGCATATCTTCAGGATAAGAGATATGTGGATAATGGTTATCCTGTTCACAATCGGTCTTGGAATTTTCAATGCTATCAGCTCGATGGTTGATTCTATCGCTAATTATCAGGGAGTAGATGATTCCAATGGATTAATTGGCGGCCTGATGCTGATCGGCGGTATAATCGGGGCAATAATTATTCCTATACTCTCTGATGTTTATAAAAAGAGGAAGTTATTTATTGTCATATGTGTTGCCGGAATGGTACCGGGTCTTGTAGGGATTGCTTTTGCACCATTTCTCACAGGAGGACAGGGAGTCAATCCGGATGCCGCTCATACTGTTGCATTGATCTCGTCATTCATACTTGGTTTCTTCGTGATGAGTGCCGGACCAATAGGCTTTCAGTATGCTGCAGAAATTTCCACTCCTGCCCCTGAATCAACATCACAAGGTTTGCTGCTGTGGGTAGGACAAATAAGCGGGATGATCATGGTCACAGGTATGAGCATGAATAATAAGTCCTATCTGCCGGCTTTCCTGATTGCCTTTGTAGTTATTGCAGTAATTGCTGCAATAATGGTGGGCTTTTTAAAAGAGTCAGCTCTTATTAAGGCTGAAAAGGAAAAATGAAGTAACGGAAGTAACGGTCGATAAATATTATTCCTTATCTAATTGATTATTATTTACTTCCTATAACTGCAGAATATACGGTCGAAGCATAATTTGGAATTACCCTGTTATTGACTACTTTTGACCCCTGAAAAACGGGAAATATTATGGATCTTTCAGGAAAGAGTTATAAGGCCTTTACCGAACGCCAGGAGGCTTTAAAAAAACAGTACAGCCGCAAACAGGCAGAAAAGCAGCACTCTAAAGGCAAGCTCACAGCTCATGAAAGGATCAATCTGCTTTTTGACTCCGGGACTTTTGAGGAGATTGATGCTTTCGTCACCCCGGCCAACCAGCCTGTTGAATTCGGAAAGGTGGAACGGACCTATGGCGACGGTGTTATCGTTGGTCATGGGAAAGTGAACGGAAGGCTGGTATTTGCTTTTGCCCAGGATTTTACGGTAATGGGAGGATCACTTGGCAACGTACATGCAAAGAAGATCGCAAAGATCCAGGAGATGGCCCTTAAAATGGGCACTCCGATAATTGGCATGATGGATTCCGGAGGCGCAAGGATCCAGGAAGGCGTGGCAAGCCTTAGCGGCTACGCTGCTATCTTCCATAATATTATCCATTCTTCAGGCATCATTCCACAGTTATGCGTAATAATGGGACCCGCAGCAGGCGGTGCGGTATACTCTCCTGCCCTCACCGATTTCGTTTTCATGGTAAACCATACTAGCTACATGTTTGTGACAGGACCCAATGTTGTGAAGGAAGTTCTTAATGAAGATGTCACAGCTGATGAACTTGGTGGTGCTGAAGTTCATGGCCGCAAAAGTGGAGTCGCCCACATGATCTATGATGATGAGGAGAATACAATCCTTGCGCTGAAGAAATTTCTGGCTTACCTGCCATCAAACAACGTGGAGAATCCTCCTTTGGTTGCCGATGATGGGTCAACTCCCGATGTCAATGAGAAACTTCGCGACATAGTACCTGATGATCCAAACAAGCCTTATGATGTAAAAGACATTATACAGCTTATAGTGGATAAGAACAGCTTCTTCGAAACTGCCGAACTCTATGCTCCTAACCTGGTCACCGGATTTGGGAGACTTAAAGGAAAAACAATTGGAATTGTAGCCAACCAGCCAAAAGTACTTGCGGGTGTCCTTGATATTGACTCTTCAACCAAAGGTGCAAGGTTTATCAGGTTTTGTGATGCTTTCAATATTCCGATCCTCACCTTAGAGGATGTCCCTGGATTTCTGCCAGGCAAAGACCAGGAACATGCCGGCATCATAAGGCATGGTGCAAAGCTGCTGTTTGCTTACAGTGAAGCTACAGTTCCAAGAATAACAATCATACTGAGAAAAGCATACGGCGGAGCATTTATAGTTATGAACAGCAAGAGCCTGGGAGGTGATTTCAGCTTTGCATGGCCCACGGCAGAGATAGCAGTTATGGGACCCGACGGAGCTGTTGCCATACTCTACAGGAAAGAGCTTGCGGAATCAAAAAATCCTGCAGAAATGAAGAAAGATCTGGTGAAAAAGTACCGTGATAAAATAGCCAATCCTTTTATTGCTGATGAACTTGGTTATATTGATGAGGTCATCGATCCTGCAGTTACCAGGAAGAAAATAATTTCAGCCTTTAATGCCCTGAGCAACAAATGGGTAAAGGTGCCGGCAAGGAAGCATGGGAATATGCCATTATAAATGTGCAACGGCTCAAAGGTGCAAAGGCACAACGGAAGAAAAATATGAAAATCAAAAAGATACTTATAGCCAACCGTGGCGAGATCGCGATCAGGATAATGAAAACTGCCCGTCTGATGAAGATCAGTACGGTTGTAATTAAAACCAAATTGGAGCCGAGTGCAATGTATCTTTCTTTTGCCGATGAGGTATATGATAACACTGAAGATACATCGGAAATACCAGTCTTTCTTGATATTGAAAAACTTATCTCAATAGCAATTGAAACAAAATCAAATGCAGTTCATCCGGGTTACGGATTCCTTTCTGAAAACCCCTACTTTGCACAGAAATGCCTTGAAAACAAAATAATCTTCATAGGTCCGTCGCCTGATGCCCTTTATAAAATGGGCAATAAGACTATCGCCCGGAGACTGGCGCTGAAAAACGGGATCCCAATGGCAACGGGCAGTGAGGGGAATATTTCAAATGAAGAAGAAGCTTCAAAAATAGCAGATAAGATAGGATATCCGGTAATTATCAAGGCAGCATCGGGCGGCGGCGGAAGGGGTATGAGGATAGTACGTAAGGCCGAAGAGATGGAAAAGATGTTCATCATCGCCAGCAAGGAAGCTGAAAAAGCATTCAATGATCCTTCGGTATTCATAGAAAAATATATTGAGAACCCTAAGCATATTGAATTCCAGATACTTGGTGATATAAAAGGGAATGTTATCCATCTGGGCGAAAGAGAGTGCTCAATCCAGAGGAAGCATCAGAAGCTGCTTGAGGAAGCCCCTTCATGTGCACTGGATAGCAGCCTGAGAAAGAAGATGGGTAAAATGGCTGTTCAGATCGCAAAAGCTGTCAATTATTACTCAGCAGGTACTGTTGAATTCCTTCTTGACTCTGACAGAAATTTCTATTTCATGGAAATGAACACGAGGATACAGGTCGAGCATCCTGTTACAGAAATGGTTACCGGTATTGACCTCATTGAACAACAGATCCGAATTGCCAACGGTGAAGCCTTGAAATTTAAGCAGGAGGATATCAAATTTAAAGGCTGGGCAATTGAATGCAGGATAAATGCGGAAAATGTCCAGTCAGGTTTCGCTCCTGATCCGGGGAAAATTGAAAAGTTAAACATGCCATCGAACCATTACATAAGGATTGATACAGGGGTTCAGGCCGGATCTACAATTGTCGCCAGCTTCGATTCCATGATAGCTAAGCTTATAGTTAGCGGAAAGGACCGGAAAGAGGCAATTAAAAACTGCAAAATGGCTCTTGACAAGGTCTGGATTAAAGGCACCAAGACTACCTTACCCTTCTTCAGAATGCTGGTCAGAAATCAGAAATTTCAGGATGGTACTTTTACCACTTCATTTATAGAAAAAGATCTCGCCAAATATTACTTCAACAGTGAATATGAAGAGATGCTTGCTGCATGGCTTGCGACTAAGCTGTTTGTCGAAGAGAACCTCGAAGAAGGAAGTATAGCTGTTGATTTCACAAACGGAAAAGAAATGAGCCCATGGCTTCTTAATAAAAGAATTAATCAATTTTAAACAAATCAATTTACCCCGATGAACGATAAACTCCGTATAAAAAAGCTATATGCCCTCTCTTCAGAAAACAAAAAGTTCAGCTTTTCACTTCCTCTGAAGGATAAGATCCGCATCGGCAGGAGAGATTATGCTGTTCAACTCAGGGATGATGAAAAACTTGGCACTTATATTTTATGGAAAAACCGGAAATATCCTGTTGAGATTGTCAGGTCGCGTCAGAATAAATACGAGATACTCTTTAATGATATAAGTTATACGTTTACTGTGGAGACTCCATTCTCGCTTCAGAGGATGAAGGTACTCAGTTCAGGCAAAGGGAAAAAAGAGCAGGAATCACTGAGGGCTCCGATGCCAGGCAAGATCATTGATGTGCTTGTCAGGGAAGGTTCAACAGTTACTCGCGGCGAACCTGTGGTGATCCTCGAAGCCATGAAAATGCAGAACGAGATCCAGTCACCTGTTAACGGGATCGTAAAATCGGTAATCGCAAAATCCAACACAAATGTAATGAAGGATGATGTGCTTGTGGAAATAAAGGTTGAGTAATCTGCCTTGCTAAGCGTAGTTTCAAACTACGCTTAGCAAGGTGACCTGCGCCCTGTGCCCTGCGCTTATTTAAGCGGTACCTGTTTCAGGCTCTCACACAGAAAAGCATAAAACTTCTTTACCGATGGTACATTCACTTTCTCATCCGGGGAGTGAGGGAATTTGATTGTAGGTCCGAATGAGATCATATCCAGGGCAGGGTAGACTCCGCCGATAATGGCGCATTCCAGTCCTGCATGAATAGCTTTAACATCAGGTTCGACACCGAACATCTTCTTATAGGTTCCGCGCATTGCTTTGAGCACCGGGGATGCCATATCAGGTTTCCATCCAGGATAGCCTCCGGTCATTGTGACCTTTGCATCCATCAGATGGAAAACAGCAGCAATCCTCCATGCGGTCGATTCCTTGGAGGTATTGACCGAGCTGCGGCACAAATTATGAACCTCAAAATTCCCTTTAATGACTTTTACAATTGCCATATTGTTTGATGTCTCAACCAGTCCTTTCATAGACTGACTCATTCTCTGTACGCCATTCGGACAGGCAAAGACTGCTCTTATGATCTTGAACTGATCCGGTTTTGTCAGCACTTTTGCAGGCATTTCGCACTTCTTGCATATAAATGCCATATCAGGTTCTGTCTCTGCAAATTCAGCCCTGTACATCTTCTCATATCCCTTTACGAGTTTTTCAAATGCTTTGGCTTTTGCAGTCGGAACAAGCAAAAGAGCATAAGATTCACGGGGAATTGCGTTGCGGAGATTTCCTCCGGCAGCTTCAGCGAGCCTTATCCCGAAATCTGTCTCAGCCTGCATAAGGAACCGGAACATGAGCTTGTTGGAGTTTGCCCTTCCAAGTGCAATATCGACACCTGAATGTCCGCCTTTCAGTCCTTTTGCAGTTATCCTGTAGGCAGTCATCCTGACGGGAGTCTTTTCTTCCTTGTATTTCTTCACAGCGCTCACATCAATTCCTCCTGCGCATCCCACGCATAGTTCATGTTCATCCTCCGAATCGAGATTCATCAGGATATCTCCTTTCAGGATGCCTTTCTTCAGTCCGAATACTCCTGTCATGCCGGTCTCTTCATCAATTGTAAAGAGAGCTTCCAGAGGACCATGCTGAATATCTTTTGAAGCCAGTACGGTAAGAGCTCCAGCCACTCCGATACCATTATCTGATCCGAGGGTTGTTCCATTGGCCTTTACCCAGTCACCATCAATGATTGCCTGGATAGGATCCTTTTCAAAATCATGCTTCTTGTCATTATTTTTCTGAGGCACCATGTCGAGATGTGACTGCAGGATAACTCCTTTGCGTTTCTCCATTCCTTTCGTTGCCGGTTTTCTTATAATTACGTTACCGACTTTATCAACGATTGTCTCAAGCTTATGGTCTTTGCCGAATTTCGCAATATAATCGGCCATCCTCTTCTCCTTCTTTGAGGGGTGAGGGATCTGTGTTATGTCATAGAAAAAATTCCAGAGCTGTTTTGGCTCAAGTTCACGTATGTCGCTCATATTCAATAGGTTTATTATTATAAAACATTATTCTATAAAAGTAATAAAATTTGTTAGTAAAAAAACTGATTAATAGTGTAAAAACCTTAAATATGACTAAAAACGGGAACTTGCTATTATTGTTCAAATAAGACTGAAAACTTGACCTGATGATCATTTTGAAATCTCTTCGGGTTTATTTACTTTTAGGCACCTGTTGTAGCAATACATAAACATAAATATGAAGTAATGAACATATTACAGTTTGCCAATGTTTTAGATACTGCTTTGGTCTTTACTTTAAACCTTAACAGATGACGTTTTTATATATTATAGTTGCGCTGGTTATCATATTTGATTTTATTAATGGTTTTCATGATTCTGCCAACTCAATTGCGACTGTAGTATCAACAAAAGTACTTTCACCTTTCTCAGCGGTTCTTCTTGCCGCTACATTTAATTTCATTGCATTCGTGGTATTTCCTTTGAAAGTAGCAACAACAATGGGTAAGGGTATTATTGAGCCGGATGTTATAAATTTAAATGTAATTGGTGCAGCCCTGATAGCGGCTATTACATGGAACCTGATTACCTGGTGGTTGGGATTACCTTCCAGTTCCTCCCATACTCTGGTTGGAGGGTTGGTTGGTGCGGCATTAGTCAGTTCAGGACCGGGATCAATAATAACAGCCGGAGTAATTAAAATTGTGGCATTTATTTTTATAGCCCCTCTGCTTGGTATGGTCATGGGATTCATAATCTCAACAATAGTCCAGTACCTTGTAAGAAAACATTCTCCATCCGGGGTTGACAGGCACTTCCGAAGGCTTCAGCTGGTATCTGCTGCAGCTTTCAGCCTTGGTCATGGTGGTAATGATGCTCAAAAATCAATGGGTATTATATGGGTAGCGATGATCGTTTCAGGTCTCACAACCAAGAATGATTCTATACCTATGTGGGTTGTCTTATCCTGCCAGGCAGCTATTGCGCTTGGTACATTATTCGGAGGATGGAGGATTGTCAAAACCATGGGACAAAAAATCACAAAGCTGAAACCATTTGAAGGATTCTGCGCTGAAACCGCAGGCGCTCTTACTCTCTTCGGGGCCACTCATTTCGGGATACCGGTAAGTACAACACATACAATAACAGGCGCAATAATCGGAGTCGGGGCAAGAAAAGGACTATCGGCTGTCAAATGGGGAGTCACCACAAAAATATTCTGGTCTTGGATACTCACAATTCCCATATCAGGAATTTTTGGAGCCTTGATGTACTTATTATTTAACTGGATAAATTAAAAAAATGATAATTTTATATCTAATAAATCAGTAAAATGAATATAGATAAGTTTCTTAAGTTTTTCGTACCCAAGGATCATTCTTTTTACCCTCTTTTTGAAGAGGATGCAAAGAACCTTGTTAAAGCCGCTTCCTTGCTGCGTCAGATGGTAACGAGCAATACACTGGAAGATCATGAAAGGTTTAATAAAGAGATTAAAGATGTTGAACATATTGGAGATGAAATCACAGATAAAACCTATTTGCAGTTGAATAAGTCTTTTATCACTCCTTTCGACAGGGAAGATATACATGAGCTTACTGCCCGTATTGATGATGTAGTTGATTCAATAAATGGGATCGCGCGAAGGATTTGTCTCTACAAACCCAAACATTTGATGCCGGTCTACAAGGAGATAGCAGATTCTATATACGATGCAGCAAAGGAAATTGAAACATGTATACATTGTCTGAACGATGCAGCGGCAAATAAGGATGAGATTTCTAAAGCCTGTAATAATGTAACCGCAATTGAACATAAGGTTGATGAATATTATTATTTCGCGGTTTCAGAGCTTTTTGACAAAGAAAAAGATGCTGCTGAGTTGCTGAAAAACAATAAGATACTTGAGATCCTCGAAAGATGTGTGGATGAAGAAGAAGATGTGACTGACACGATCAAATCTATTTTGATAAAGATGGCTTGATGACATTTCTGTACATTATAGTCGCATTAACTATAACATTTGATTTCATTAACGGATTTCATGATTCCGCTAATTCAATAGCATGTGTGGTATCCACAAAGGTTCTTTCACCTTTTGCTGCAGTTTGCATGGCAGCATTTTTCAATTTCATAGCATTCGTGATTTTCCCACTGAACGTTGCTACAACTATGTACAAGGGAATTGTAGTACCTGAAGTGATCAACCTGAATGTAATCGGAGCAGCGCTCATCGCTGCTATAACATGGAACCTGGCAACCTGGTGGCTGGGATTACCATCAAGCTCATCCCATACTCTTGTCGGAGGTTTGGTCGGAGCAGCAGTAGTCAGTTCTGGCTGGGGGGCTGTTATCTCCGGAGGAGTCATTAAAATAGTTGCTTTTATCTTAATATCACCTTTACTCGGATTTCTGTTTGCACATTTTTTCTCTTCACTTATAATGTGGATCTTCAGGCGTGTGCCGGCTTTCACTGTCGACAAGCTCTTCCGCCGGTTCCAGCTCTTTTCAGCTTCTGCCTTCAGCCTGGGACATGGAGCAAATGATGCCCAGAAATCAATGGGAATTATCTGGGTTGCATTAATGATCTCCGGACTTGTTTCAAAGGAGGCAAAAGTACCACCTATCTGGGTGGTACTCTCATGTCAGACTGCAATCGCTCTTGGCACTCTTTTCGGAGGATGGAGAATAGTAAAGACCATGGGCCAGAGGATTACCAAGATTAAGCCATTTGAGGGATTCTGCGCCGAAATTTCCGGGTCAGTTGCACTTTTTATTGCCACACATTGGGGCATCCCGGTCAGTACAACTCATACTATTACTGGGGCCATTATGGGCGTCGGCGCCCGCAAAGGAGCTTCATCTGTGAAATGGGGAGTTACAAGGAAAATATTTATAGCCTGGATTATTACTATTCCAGTATCAGCAGCAATCGGTGCAATAATGTATCTGTTCTTTAACTGGGTAAACTAAAGTTAGCTTTTTATCATAGTTAACACCATCTTGAATCTCTCCGCTGCTTTCACGGCATGTGTTATGTTTGCGGGCATTATAATGCCCTGACCGGCGTCAAGGAAGAATGACTTCCCTCCTATTATAACCTCACCCTTACCATCAACTACCTGAATCATAGCATCAAATGGGGCCGTATGCTCGCTTAATGCTTCTCCTTTTGCAAATGAGAAGAGAGAAATATTGCCTGTCTCTTTTTTCAGAACAGTTTTGCTTAATATACCTCCGCTGGCATATTCCACTGAATCATTCAAACTGAAAATTTTTCCTTTTTCAAATTCGTTGGTCTCCATAAAGGCTCTTGTTAATTATTTAACAGTAAAACAAAATATCCCATTAAAGGTTCATAATGGGATATTCTAAAAATTCTCTTAAATAACTATTTCTTGATGTTCGGCATCTCCAGACCGTAACCTTTCTTCTTGTCTTCAGCCTTCAAAAGAAGTGCAAAAATCAGGGCCAGGACCCCAAAACAAGTAAAGATTATCATCGGGATTGTATAGTTGTAATTTGAAACTTCAACCCCGTCAAGAAGACGCGTACCTGTTATACAATATTTATTGAGCACCCATCCGATAAGTAAAGGCACCAGCATAAGTCCTACATTCTGAACAAGGAATATAAGCGCATAAGCTGTTCCAAGTTGTTTTTCAGGGATGATCTTAGGTACTGAGGGCCACATGGCTGATGGAACAAGAGAGAATCCAATTCCCAGAATAATAATGAGGATAATAGCAATAGGTGTTGCCTTCAGGAATGGTATAGAGTACATTGCGTGTACAAAAATCAGTAATATCGCTCCTATTATCATGATTGTGGCACCTTTGCCTTTACGATCATAAAGATTCCCGAAAAGCGGAGTAAGTAATATAGTTCCGAATGGAAGAAGTCCGGGAATTATTCCTGCCAGTTCCTGATCTACCTGAAATTTGTTCACCATCAGGTCGGTTGCATACTTAATAAACGGGAATACAGCTGAATAGAACAATACGCAAAGTATTGCAATGTACCACCAGCCTTTGTTTGTAATTATAAAGAGAATATCTTTAAGCCGGAATGATTCCTCTTCCTCCCCGGCAATTGCCACACCGGCTGATTCAAGGGATTTATCAAGCTTCTTATCCATAAAAGTATATACAATGAATGATATCATTCCTATACAAAGCATTATGAGACATACAAGCACCGGCTTTGATACCCCATGAAGAGCCCGCGCAATCGGTATAGATGTTGTCATAGCCAGAGCTGTACCTAAACGGGCAGTCGCCATTTCCAGCCCCATAGCCAAAGCCATTTCTTTTCCCTTAAACCATTTTACAATAATTTTTGAAACCGTTATACCTGCGACTTCCACACCGACGCCAAATGTAGCAAATCCCAATCCTGCAACCACTACCTGTGCTTTCATACCAAGGATCTCATGCCCGTCAAGAGCATGAGTTGATATTGCCCAGTATTTGATGGCTGTACCGATAACCATAACTGATGTTGCCATAACTCCGGTAAATCTTACTCCCATTTTGTCAAGGATGATCCCCCCAAATAACAGCATCAGTAGGAATACATTGAACCACCCATAAGCACTGGTAAAAAAGCCATATTCCGCACTGTTCCAGAGAAGTTCTTTCTCTAGCAATGGCTTCAGCGGTGCCATAACATCAGTCAGGTAATAACCACATAACATTGTAAAAGCGACCACTGCTAAAGCTCCCCAGCGGGCAGTTTTTGAATCGCGCAGAGTTTGTCTTATTGTTTCCATGTATAATTTCTGTAATTTTCTGATCGGTAAATGTAAATAAATTAATCGGATGTAATCCTGTGATAAAATCAATATATGAACTTAAGTGTGGCCTGATTGTTGTATACATTCAAAAGATAACTGTTATGATGCTTTTTTAAAGTATATTGTTTTATTTTGCAGAACATAATTTTGAACTTTTAAATAATGAAAAGAATTTTAGTTTTAGCATTGATCCTGACCGTTGTATTGCCGGCTTTTTCACAGATACCAGGCACTTCAGCAAATTCCGGAGTAAAATGGTACACCATACAGGAAGCTGAAAAGCTTATGAAAGAATCCCCCCGTCCGTTATTTATTGATACTTATACTGACTGGTGCGGATGGTGCAAAAAGATGGACCAGGAGACATTCACAAATTCTGTAATAGCAGAAATACTCAATACCAGGTTCTATCCCGTTAAATTTGATGCCGAGGGAAAAGAATCCATTACTTTCCTAGGACAGACATTCATTAATGACGGAAAAGCAGGAAAAGCACATCAGCTGGCCGTTGCACTTCTGAAGGGACAGCTGTCCTATCCTACTGTAGTTTTCCTTACACAGGAAGGTGAAAAGCTCGGGCTTTCTCCTGTTCCGGGATACAAAGACCCAAAAGATATGGAACAACTCATAAGCTACTTTGCAGACAAGGCTTATAATACTAAAAGCTTTGAGGATTATCAGAAGAGTTTCGTAGGAAAAGTAAAATAAAAAACGGTCAACATTATTTAGGCATTGATTATTGACTACCCAGGACCCAGGACCGAGGACCTTTTATTTTCCGATTATGTAATTTGACGGAAGCTGCAATATTTCTCCAAACTGGTAAACAAGCTTCCTTGAATTATAAAGAGTTTCGTTTCCAATCGTTAATGAGATGTTCACAACATCCGGCACCCTGTAAAACAGCTTTTCGTTTCCTGTAGACAAAGGATCTGGTTCCTGTCCTGAGATAACAGTAAGAGCTTTAGTCTTCTTCTCTGGAACCAGGTTTACAGTAACCACAGTTCCGTTTTTAGATGAAGCATTTTCAGGACCTGTCACTTCAGAGAACCTGAAAAGTGTTACTGGTTTTCCTGCGAACTCTTTTTGCGGCACCAGGTGGTATGTAAATGTTCTTCTTTCCCTTACGTATTTACCTGTAAAGAGCTCAGTATATTCTTTTTCCAGCCTGTTCATTTCATTTATTGCAGCATCGCTTTGCGGGAAGACATTTGCCTCGCCCGTAAGTATCAGCAATTTACCATCCCTGAGATCCATCAACCGCCTGGCTGTTTTTTCTGCAAGCTGACTTGTTGAAAGCTTCTTTTTTGTTTCAACAATATAAGGTAACCGGATGAACGCCGAATCAACGTTTATGCGCCTGTAGGCCGTATCTGTCTGAACTCTGTAATATTCATCCGATCCAAGGTCAGAGGACCTGAACTGATTCAGGTTAATCTCTTTGCTCCCGGCTATATTCACTGATTTCGAGTTCAGTTCCGGATTCAGATCAAGTATCAATCCCTCTTTTTTAAGAGCCAGGGCATTCGTCTGGAAAAATCCATCGCCTTCAATAATATAAAATTCTGAAGGATCGGCTTCCTCATGGGAAGAGACCGAGACATTCTCAATTGACCAATGTTCTTCCTCGTTCATTATTACATTCTTCAGTCCAAGCAGTTCTTCGGCATATTTTGCATAAGGCCCAGGTATTTCTATGACCCTTTCCATTTCCACCATTACAGTGAATATTGTCATAGGAAGGGCGTATACAAGGCTTCCGTTCCTTAACCGGGTGGTATCCGAAAGAGGTGCAATATTATGGGCCGGCCCCGTAAGCTTCTTTTCAGGGAAACAGGAAGTGACCACCAGTATCAGCATCAGAAATATCGAAAGCCGGAATATTGTTTTCATTAATCTATGTTTTAAATATTTCTTACTCTTTTAAACGCAGCTCCTGTTTCAGAAATTATATCGGAAGCAATTACTGATTCATAACCTGATCTCTCTGCTGCTATGTCACCGGCAAGTCCATGAAGATAAACACCGGCAATTGCAGCATTCATGGGAACTAAGCCCTGTGCAAGCAACGAAAGGATCATTCCCGTCAGTACATCGCCGCTTCCGGCAGTAGCCATTCCAGGATTGCCCGTACTGTTAAACCAGACATTTCCATCCGGTTCGGAAACTGATGTATATGCCCCTTTAAGAACTACAATTAAGTTATGCTTTCGCGAGAATTCCATTTGCTTTAGAAGCCTTTCATATCCGTTCGCTGATTTGCCTGCAAGTCTTTCAAATTCCTTGGGATGAGGAGTAATAATTGTCCCGGCAGGCAGAACAGAGATCCATTCCTTATTCAATGACAGGATATTTAAAGCGTCAGCATCGATCACCAGCGGTTTCTTATATCTGACCAGTAATTCATGAACAGCTTTTTGTGATACAGGATCAGTGCCCATTCCTGGACCTATCCCTATTGCGTCAAAATTATCCGTGTTTCCGATACCGGAGATATGTGTTTCATCTTTATCCTGGCTGATCATTGCTTCGGGGACAGCAACCTGGAGAATATTATTTCCAGATCCCGGAATATGACAGGTCAGCAGGCCTATCCCGGTACGAAGAGCTGCTTTTGCGCCAAGTATCACTGCTCCCATCTTTCCATACGATCCTCCTACAAGCAAGCCATGACCGAATATACCCTTATGGTCAAATTTATTTCGCTGCTTAAGGAGTGGTGCAATCAGCTTCTTTTCCAGGAAGGTGAAGGGAGTGTTTATTGTGCTGAAATCCAGTTCAATAGGTAAAACTGTCCACTCTCCTGTGTATTTTTCATTTTCCGGAAACATGAATGATAGCCTGGGGAACTGGAAGCTGAGCGTGAAATCTGCTTCTATAATATTGTTCTTGCCGGTGTGGCTGTTATCTTCTCCGAACAGTCCTGACGGAATATCAATTGATATAACTGTTGCCTCAGATTTGTTGATCAATCCGATAATATGGGATGCCAGGCCTTCAGGCGGACGTGAAATTCCCGAACCGAAAATAGCATCAAAGATTACATCTTGCTGATTCACCATCGGAAATTCATCACATTCCTTTATTGTAATAAATGGGACACTGGTCTCTTTTTCAAGACGTTTCCTGTTCATCTGCCAGTCATCTGATGTTTTTTCAGAAAACTGAAGAAAGTAAACTTCAGTTTCATACCTGTTATTTGCCAGTATTCTTGCAAGTGCAAGCCC
>JAPLDX010000057.1 GCA_026391215.1 Bacteroidia bacterium | reverse complement strand
GGTTTCCTTTTTACTCAAGACCCTTCAAAATCTGTTCCAAAACGAAAAGATCGGAACAAAGTACATCCCTGGCTTTGCTGCCTTCAAAAGGTCCGACAATGCCTGCAGCTTCGAGCTGATCTATTATTCTGCCTGCCCTGTTGTATCCAATAGCTAGCTTTCTCTGAATGAGCGAAGTTGAGCCTTGCTGGTGCTGGACCACCAGGCGTGCTGCCTCTTCAAACATAGGGTCTCTCTTTTTGAGGTCCACTTCAAGCACTCCTGATTCTCTGTCGTCAATATATTCAGGCAGATGCATTGCATCTGGATAACCCTGCTGGGATCCGATGAAATCCGTCAGCTCTTCAATTTCCGGAGTATCAATAAATGCACACTGTACCCTTACGGGTTCAGCGCCTGAAGATATAAGCATGTCTCCATTTCCAACGAGCCTGTCAGCTCCGGTGGTATCAAGGATGGTTCGGGAATCAATTGATGAGAATACACGGAATGCGATACGTGTGGGGAAGTTGGCCTTGATAAAGCCTGTGATAATATTTGTGGTCGGCCGCTGGGTTGAAATAATAAGATGGATACCTATCGCTCTTGCCACCTGTGCCAGCCTGCCGAGCGGCCCCTCAATTTCTCTTCCTGCGGTCATTATGAGGTCGGCAAACTCATCGATAATCAAAACAATATATGGCAGATATTTATGTCCTTTTTCAGGATTTAGTTTCCGTGATATAAATTTTTCATTATACTCTTTAATATTGCGTGACTGGGCTCCCTTAAGGAGTTCAAGCCGGTTATCCATTTCAATGCATAATGAATAAAGAGTATTGACAACTTTCTGTGTGTCAGTGATTATTGCGTCCTCTTCTCCCGGTAGTTTTGCCAGGAAATGACGTTCTATTTTTTCATATAAAGTTAATTCCACTCTTTTTGGGTCGATCAGAACGAATTTCAGCTCTGATGGATGCTTCTTATAAAGAATTGATGTTATGATAGCATTAAGCCCAACCGATTTACCCTGTCCGGTTGCACCGGCAACAAGAAGATGAGGCATTTTGGTCAGATCAACAATGTATGGATCATTGGTAATGGTCCGGCCAAGGGCAAGAGCAATATCGAATTTCGATTCCTGGAATGCTTTTGATGCAATAAGAGACCTCATTGATACTATTTCAGGCTTCTTATTCGGTACTTCAATACCGACAGTTCCTCTTCCGGGAATGGGAGCTATTATCCTGATGCCCATTGCAGAAAGGTTTAGTGCAATGTCATCTTCGAGTGATTTAATGCGTGCAAGCTTTACACCCCGCTCCGGGATGATCTCATATAAGGTAACCGTTGGCCCGACTGTAGCTGAAATATGTTTTATGCTGATCTTGTAATCACCCAGTGTTTTTATGATATTCTCCTTGTTTTCCAATACTTCGCTATTATCAAAAGCGCTTAGTGACTTATGTTCCTTGAGTATGGAAACAGGGGGAAACTTATAACGGGAAAGATCAAGACGCGGATCATAATTCTCCATCATCCCGTTCACCTCCTCATCCGAAAGGACATCATTGGCTTCCGGTTTAGTAATATCAATATCCATCGTCTTTTTTATGGGAGGATCAGGTTGTTTGTCATGATCCAGGTCACGTATCAGTGATCCGTTTGCCGGGATTATTACATCAGGCTTTTCATCGTCCTCAATGTCTGTTGGCAGTGTTCTGTTCTTTACCAGGAACTCAACCGGGCTTTCATCAGCTTTGGCTTGATTATCAACGACTGTCTCAGGTTCTGTTACGGGTGTTTCCTCGTCCTCTCCCCCGTGCTTTTTGAACGAAAGGAACTTAGGTAATTTAAGGCTGAATGATGATGGAGAAAACCTCAGTGCAAAGATCAGGTAGGTAATAGTAAGCAATGTGAATACAATTCCAGTTCCTATTTTGCCCATGAAAGCATTCAGCCACTCGGTAATTTTGTAACCCTGGGTACCTCCTGGACCTCCCCCCAGGTATGTATTATCCTTTCCAAATATAAAACTTAGAAGAAGTGAAAGAATAATTGCGGCAAGAGCAAATTTGGCTGCCAGACTCCATGGCCTGATTTTGGGAAAATTCAACAGATACAGTCCTAATGCGCCGAATATCAATGGAATAAAAAATGCTCCAAAGCCAAAACCGAATTTAATAATTAATTCTGCAAGGAAGTGACCTCCTTTTCCCCCCCAGTTCTTTACAACAATTTCAGGACCTGAAACTACTTCTGAATGAAGAAGACTGGAATCGGTTTTCCACCAGAAAAGGTATGATATGCAGGCAATAAGAAGATATAATGCAAAACCTGTTATGAGGATCCCGAATATAAACTTAATCCTTTCATCAGTAAAAAATGACTTGCTTTTTTCCTTTGTAGTTTTATTGGATCTTTTCTTATCCTCTTCCTTCCCCTTGTTCATAATAGGCAATTAAAATGCATCCCAAAGGTAATAAATAAATCAAAATTCGGCTACCGGCTACTGGATGCAGGCTACAGGTAAAATAGTACATATAAATGAATCAGGCGGAATAAAAAAGGGTCAAACAATAACCCTCTGATTTTAAAGTATCTTAATTACAATCGCCTGATGCCTGATGCCATTTCCTAAAGGCTCCCCATCTTATTAATAAAGCTGTCGATCTCCTCCCTTGAAACCTGTAAGTATTTTGGTCTTCTTTCAAAAGTTTTATCGGGGATCTCTTTTTTATATACTGTTTCGGCAGTGAATTGCATTTCAGCGGTACCCATGAAGAAGAAAAAGCTCATTAGAACTCCGTCAATATCCTTAAATGGAGTTGAAACATTTGGATTCTTAACATCTATCTCATTGGTATACCATATATTATACACTTTATCCCTGTCTTCCGGAAATGTTACTTGAGCGTTTTTGCAGTTAAAACCGCAGATAACAGTAGATCTGGAGGTCTTTTTTATATCAATGCCTTTCATTGTCTCAAATCCGGGATTTATTTCACCGGGCTTTGATGCATAATAATATTTCAATGAAAGCAGGCTGATATAAGTATCATAGATACCCTTATGAGGATTGGCGAGATTATATATACCTATACTGCCGAAAGGAGCCGAGATATCAAACAGTATTTTATCGTCCTTGAAAGAGACTATGAGATTCCTTGGCATGTATTCTTTTGGGACCATCCCTACATCGCCAATATACTCAATAGTATAATGAATCTCTCCCTGGTCAATATATTTTCCCCCACTATGTTTACAGGAAATTCCCGTTGTTATTGCAAAGATCATTGCAACGATTAGTCCGGATCTGAATCTCACAACCCTGATTTTTAGAATTATGTAAAAGTAACATTTTTTTTTAATTTCAGTTCAAAATTGTAAAATTGCTGTATGAAAAAGAAATTAGCTGTAGTTGCTCTTGGAGGCAATGCTCTTTTAAGAGGCGAACAGGTTGGAACAATAGATGAACAGGAAGATAATACCACTGCAACCCTTGAAAATCTTGTCTTTCTGATCAGGGAAGGCTATGATCTTGTCCTGACACATGGCAACGGGCCGCAGGTTGGAAATATCCTGATGCGCAATGATGCCGGTGAACAAATGTATAATATCGCCCAGATGCCCGTCGATATTTGTGTCGCTGATTCGCAGGGTGGTATTGGTTATATGATCGAAAGAATGTTCAGGAACGTACTGAATAAAAATGGAATAGATAAGAATATAGTTTGTGTTGTAACTTCTGTACTGGTTGATATCAACGATCAGGCTTTTTGTGATCCGCAGAAGAGAATAGGGAAGATATATACCAGGGAACAGGCTGATGAACTTGCTTTAAAAAAGGGGTGGACCTTCAGGGAGGAGGTAAAGCAGGACGGCGGGTTCAGACGTGTTGTTCCCTCCCCGGTTCCGGTGAATATCTTTAATCACTCAATCATCAGGGATCTGGCACAGCAGGGTAATATAGTTATTGCTGCCGGCGGAGGCGGAGTCCCGGTATATGTTGATGAAAAGAAGGATGTAAGACCTGCTGAAGCTGTTATTGATAAAGATCTCGCATCGTCGCTTCTGGCTACCCTAATAGGCGCTGATGAATTTTACATCCTTACCGATGTGCCTTACATCTACATAAACTATAAGAAGCCCGGTCAGGAGATAAAAGAATTCCTGAATTATGCTGATGCCCTTAAGTACCTGAATGAGGGGCAATTTACAAAGGGGAGCATGGCCCCAAAAATACAGGCTTGTCTCAACTTTATTAAAAACGGCGGGAAGATAAGTGTCATCACTGAAGCATTCAAACTCGCCGATACAAAATTCGGATCAAAGATCACATTGGAGTACGAAGACGATAGGAGATAGGCTACGGGCTTCAGGCAACAGGACGAGCAAGTATTATTTTCTTCCCGTCACCAGCAGCCTGATGCCTGACGCCATTTTATTATTATCTTTGCCTGTCAAATTTTTTACTTTATTTAGCAATGAAACTAAATCTTAAAAACAGACACTTTCTAAAGCTATTAGATTTTTCTCCTGAAGAAATAAAGTACCTTCTTGATCTTGCATCAGAGCTGAAAAAGGCTAAAAAGGCAGGAAAGGAAAAGCAATATATTAAAGGAAAGAATATAGCACTGATTTTTGAAAAATCATCGACAAGAACCAGGTGTGCATTTGAGGTGGCCGCATATGACCAGGGAGCTAATGTTACCTATCTCGGTCCCAGCGGTTCGCAGATAGGACATAAGGAATCCATGAAGGATACTGCAAGGGTTCTTGGCCGGATGTACGATGGAATTGAATATCGCGGTTATGGCCAGGCAAGTGTTGAAGAGCTGGCAAAATATGCAGGTGTGCCTGTATGGAACGGACTTACAAATGAATTTCACCCGACCCAGGTACTCGCTGATGTTCTGACAATGACTGAGCACTGTGCAAAGCCGTTTAACAGGATGGCTTTATGTTATCTTGGAGATGCAAGGTACAACATGGGTAATTCACTAATGGTCATTTCATCGAAAATGGGAATTGATTTCAGGATAGCAGCTCCGAAAGCATATCAGCCATCGGCAGATCTGGTTACACAGTGCAGGGAGATTGCCGGAAAAACAGGCTCAAAAATTACGATCACCGAAAATGTGGATGAGGCTGTGAAAGGTGCCGATTTTCTCTATACTGATGTCTGGGTATCAATGGGAGAGCCTGATTCTGTCTGGGAAGAGAGGATCACACTATTAAGACCATACCAGATCAACATGTCTGTGATCAGCAAAACTGGCAATCCGGATGTCAGATTCCTTCATTGCCTGCCTGCTTTTCATAACAGGGAAACAAAGGTAGGAGAGGAGATCTTTAAAAAATTTGGTCTTGACGGCATGGAAGTCACCGAGGATGTCTTTGAATCAAAATACTCTATTGTATTTGACGAAGCCGGGAACAGACTTCATACTATAAAAGCGGTGATGGTGGCTACGCTATCATAAGGATGCATGTACCCATCCCCCAACCCCCCTTCCCTGGTGAACCAAGGAAGGGGGCTTTGTTTTTATTAATTGTCTAATAATCATTAATATATGCAATCATTTTTTCCCCTCCTTGCGAAGCAGGGAGGGGAAAAAAGGGGTGGGTACGTGTAAGCGGTGATGGTGGCTACGCTATCCACTCCTTGACAAAGTAAAATGTCATAACAAACGAGGCAGCCAGCTTCAGGCCGATCCCGGTCAGGAAACCCAGCAGGCTTCCGAATCCTGCTTTGAGGGCATATTTCATGTCATCCTTGAATATAAGTTCGCCTACTATGGCTCCTATCAAAGGCCCGACGATAATACCGACAGGTCCCAGGAATAAGCCTATTACCAGTCCCACTGTTGCACCTCTCATCCCGTATTTTGAGCCTCCGAATTTTCTTGTACCCCAGATGGGCACAATATAATCAAGTATTGTGACAACTATCGTTACGGCAACAAGGGCTATCAGGACGCTTTTCGAAAACTGGCCGAACTTTGACAGGTGAAGCATTATTAATCCCAGGTAACTTAACGGAGGTCCGGGCAATACCGGAACAAGACAGCCGATAATTCCGACTATCATCATGATAATACCTAATATAAGAAGGATATAATCAGACATTCAGAGTATAATAAAGGCAAAGGTTAGCGAAGTCGGCTTTATTTTTTACCGAGATCATCAAACTCTATGTTTGTGAACTCTTCCGTGGTCAGAGTCTGCTTTTCGTCACTTGTTTTCATCTCAGTTGCAGGAGCTGAAACTTTAAGATCATCCCTGCTATTGTCAATATATGCGACTGAATCCTTTAAACCTTCAGTAAACTTCTCAAAATCTTCCTTATACAGGAAGATCTTATGCTTTTCATAGAAGAACTTACCTTCTTTGCCCAAACGTTTTTTGCTTTCAGTAATAGTAAGGTAATAGTCTTCTTTCCTGGTAGCTTTTACATCAAAGAAATAGGTTCTTTTACCCGCACGGACAACTTTGGTGAAAATCTCCTCCTTCTGAGTTTTTTCCTCACTCCCGTTCAGATCTTCTTTTGCTCCGGTTTCTTCTTCCATTTCTAAGTCTGTTAAGGTTAGAATGTTATTTTGTATTGTCAAATGTAACAATTATTTTTTCAAATCAAAATAAGGCTGTTCAATTGCTCCGAAATTTTACATTGTTGTTTTGAGGGTAACGGAAAAAGAGTATTTTTGCAGCGGAAAAAACAGGTTCTTTAAAGATGATAAGCAGAAGATTGTTGCGCATAAAAGCACTGATGGCTTTTTATGCTTTTAACCGCAGGGAAGATAATGATCTGGCCAGAGCTGAAAAAGAGCTAATGTTCAGCATTGAGAAGACGTACAATCTTTACCATTACCTGATGCTGCTTGTCATGGAACTTTCGGATATTTCTTCAGAAAAAATTGACCAGGCCCGGCAGAAAAAAATTCCTTTTCCGGAAGACCTGAATCCCAATCTTCGCTTCGTCAATAACAGGGTCATTGCCCAGCTGCGAAAAAACCTGGAGTTTCAGAAATATGTTTCTGCCAACAAATTATCATGGGTCAATTTTTCCCATATCGTCCGTCTTCTGTATACTAAGATGATAACATGGGATGTATATGAGGGATACATGAATTCTCCTGAAAATAATTACCAGATGGATAAAAAATTTGTACTCAGGCTGGTAAATGATCTGCTGGCAAATTCGGAAGATCTTGCCAATTGTCTTGAGGAACAGAGCATATATTGGAATGATGACATGGAGTATGTCATCATAATGATTGAAAAGACATTGAAAAAGTTTAAAGCCGATTCAGGTGAAAAGACAGCATTAATACCTTTGTTTAAAAATGAAGAGGATGAGAACTTTGTAAAAATTTTATTTACAAAAGCTGTGCTGAATACTCAAAAAGGTTCTGAATTAATTGATAATAATACCACTAACTGGGAATTGGAGCGTATTGCCCTGATGGATATCCTGGTGATGCGGCTTGCAATAACCGAGATCCTTGAATTCCCGGAAATCCCTGTCAAAGTAACTCTCAATGAATACATTGAAATTGCAAAATACTATTGTACGTCAAAAAGCAGTACATTTGTCAACGGTATCCTCGATAATATCGTAAAGGAGATCAGGGAAAAAGGTCTTTTTAACAAATTCGGCAGGGGCCTCATTGGAGAATCATTAAGAACCGAAAGCTGATTCTCAGGATTAAAGGTTTTATGAAAAAGGTTGTACAGCTATATTTGATTATTTTTATCGCGGCATTGGCAGGCTGCACAGGGAAAACACAAAGAAGCAGTGATAATACCCTGTCCGCATCCTCTGATACAGGCAAGGCTGTTCTTACCTTCAGGGAATATGAGCATCAGTTTGGGAAAGTGGATGAAGGGGAAAAAGTCGGGTGTATTTTTACTTTTGAAAATACAGGCACTTCCGACCTGGTAATACTGTCAGCAACAACAACCTGCGGCTGCACAGTTCCTGATTATGACCGGAAGCCGGTCTCCCCGGGGGAAACAGGTAAACTTGAAGTGGTCTTTGATACTTCAGGAAGAAACGGCATTCAATCTAAAGTCATAACTGTCAGATCGAATGCATCAAATCCTGTGGTAATGCTGAAAATAACTGCAGAAGTGATAAACAATTAATAATAACTAATATTTAAAACAATGACCAGTCTTGCTTACATACTATTAATGGGACAGCCCGCCTCTTCAACCGGTGGACAAAGTAACGCTTTGATTACTTTTATACCGCTGCTCCTTGTTTTTGTGGTGTTCTATTTCTTCATGATAAGGCCACAGATGAAAAAACAAAAAGAAATGAATAACTACAGAACCTCACTGAAAAAAGGAGATAAAGTTATTACTACGGGCGGAATTTACGGAAGGGTTTATGAGGTAAGGGATAATTACATTTTTTTGGATGCAGGAGGAGATGTACGACTCAAGGTTGACAAGAACGCCCTCGTGAAAGATCCTTCAACAGACGAGCAAAGTTAATTTCTGTTTTTAATCGGGGTGGATAAAAAAAAAGAAATACAACCCGGGAAGCCTGCCATTGAGGCAAGAGGTTTTAACAAAAGGAATATAGTTGTATTCGCTTTCTTCCTTCTACTGTCATTTGTCTTCTGGTATCTCAATTCCCTCGGGAAAGATCTGGAAGCTGATATCAGGTATCCTGTCAGGTATAATAATATTCCGAAGGATTGGAAGTTGAATGAAAACGTTCCCCAGAAACTGAATCTGTTCTTAAGCGGACCGGGCCATTCAATCCTGAGGATGAAAATTTCAGGAAAGTATGCGCCCCTGGTAATCGATTTTTCTAAAGTTAATTACAGGCGTATACAAAACAGTAAATCAGCCGATTATTACATTGTAACTTCAAATCTTGTCCCGAATTTCAATTCTCAGATGAAGGCTGTGTGCAAGATCACTTCGGTAAAACCCGATACATTATTCCTGTCTGTCAGGTAATATGGCATAAAGGCCTAACGAAGATGAAGCAGCCAATTAAACCAGGAATGAAGCTCGGCATCACCGGCGGCATAGGAAGCGGAAAAACATCTGTATGCAGGGTTTTTACTGTCCTTGGAATACCAGTATTTTCTGCTGATTCTGAAGCCCAGAAAATAATGAATGAAGACAAGAAGATGAAAAACGGGATAAATGAAATAGCCGGTGAAAATCTTTATCCGCGTGGCATCCTTGACCGTATGAAGCTGGCCTCAATGATCTTTAATGATCCGGACCGCCTGAAGGAAGTCAATGCCCTCGTTCATCCTGTTGTCTTTGATTCTTTTGAAAAATGGGCAGAAGAGCAAACTATACCCTATGTAATTATGGAAGCTGCAATCCTGTTCGAAAGCGGTGGTTATAAGCTTGTTGACAGGATCGCAACTATTGTTGCACCTGTTGAGGAGAGAATCTCAAGAGTAACCCTGAGAAACAAGCTGACAAGAGAACAGGTTATGGAAAGAATAAGAAACCAGATGACTGATGAGGAAAGGATCAAAAGATCGGATTATGTGATCAATAATTCCGAAAATGAAATGATCATACCGGTTATCCTGCAGATAAATGAAGATATTTTAACTCACTTATATTCCTGAAAATAAAATGGGAAGATTCGGTAAATGGATAGGAGGCGGACTCGGATGGGCAATCGGAGGTCCTATCGGTGGACTATTGGGATTTTTTGTAGGATCCATGGTTGACAATACCACCGTAAGAACCTCAACCTATTCTCTTGCAGACGATAGAACAACCCCCGGAGCCTTTGGCGCCAGCCTGCTCGTTCTTATTGCTGCAGTAATGAAAGCTGACGGTAAAGTTGTTAAATCAGAACTGGATTATGTAAAGCAGTTCTTTGTAAGGCAGTTTGGAAGTAATTCGGCCGCTGAAGCCACAATGATGCTGAAAGACATTCTTAAACAGGATATTCCGGTCAGAGATGTTTGTTCCCAGATCAGCAGGAATATGGATTACTCTTCTCGTTTGCAGCTTCTTCAGCTTCTTTACAATGTCTCATTGGCTGACGGGAATATCCAACCATCAGAAGTACAGCTTATTGACACTATTGCAGGATACCTCGGGATATCATCTTCCGATCTTCTTTCGATAAAAAATATGTATATCCCGGAAACAGATTCTTCGTACAAGATACTTGAAATTGATCGCTTAGCCTCTAATGATGAGGTAAAAAAAGCATACAGGAGAATGGCAATAAAATATCACCCAGATAAAGTCAGTCATCTTGGTGAAGAATTCAAAAAAGCAGCTGATGAGAAATTCAAGAAGGTCAATGAAGCATATGAAAAAATCAAAAAAGAGAGAAATATGGTGTAATGCTTAAGAAAAATTACCTTTTAGATAGATCATTCCGGTACAAGAATTAAATTTACACACAAAATAATTATTATGGTTTTAAAAGATATAATGGCGATATCAGGTCAACCAGGGCTTTTTAAATTCATTGCCCAGGGTAAAAATGCAATTATTGTCGAGCATTTGGAATCGAAAAGAAGAGGCAGTGCATTCAACTCTGCAAGAGTCAGTTCGCTTGAAGAGATCACAGTGTTTACCGAAAAGGAAGATATGCCTCTGGGGAAAGTCTTTGATCTTATTTTCGAAAAAGAGAACGGCGGCCAGGCTCTTGATTTTAAGAGCGATCCCGATAAACTCAAAGCTTATTTTGAGGTAGTTGTCCCTGATTATAACAAGGATAAGGTTTATAACAGCGATATGAGGAAGATATTGCAGTGGTACAATATCCTTCAGAAGCTGAACCTCCTGGTTAAGGAAGAACCTGAAGCAAAGGAAGAAACTGAAAAGGGGAAAGAGACTGAACCAAAGAAAGTGAAGAAACCGGTAACCGAAACTGGAAAGAAGAAGGAACCGGCACCAGGCAAAAAAAAGAGTGCCACAGAAAAAAATGAACCGGGAGAAAAAAAGAAATCTTCCAAGACAAAAACAAAGTAAAAACATCCGACCTGCGATGAATTTTGGCGGAGCCGAAGTTGTTTATGATTACACCCGGTCAGGGATAATTCTGGTCCCGGTACCATACGATGAAACAAGCACATGGATAAGAGGTTCTGATAAGGGCCCTGATGCAGTAATAGAGGCCTCCGTCAACCTGGAATTCTATGATGTTGAAACAAACACCGAAGTACATAAGAAAGGTATTCACACAATAGATCCTGTACTTGAAAAGAGCTCCCCGGAAGCCCTGGTTAATGCTGTCTGTTCTAAGGTATTACAACTGCTTAATGAAAACAAGTTTCCGGTAGTTATCGGAGGAAACCATACAGTAAGCATAGGAGCGGTAAAGGCATTCACTCAATTCTATCCTGATTTTTCAGTTCTTCAGCTTGATGCACATTCCGATCTCAGGCAGGAATATGAAGGATCCCGGTTCAACCATGCGTGTTCTATGGCACGAATACGTGAGCTGTCGCCGGTAGTACAGGTAGGTATCCGCAGCGTGTCGGCTGAAGAGCTGCCTTTTATAGATAAGGAAAGGATCTTCTATGCGCATGAGCTTTACTATGAAAAGAAGCTGTACCTGGAAGCGGCAGATAAGCTCACAGAAAATGTTTATATCACAATTGATCTTGATGTTTTCGATCCGTCATTAATACCTTCCACAGGTACCCCTGAGCCAGGCGGCCCTGATTATTTTGAACTGATGCACTTCCTCAGGGATGTCTCAAAAAGAAAAAATATTGTTGGCTTTGATGTCGTTGAATTATGTCCGTCTCCGGCAAATAAAACACCTGACTTTGTTGCTGCAAAGGTCATCTACCAATTGCTGAGTTATATATTCAGGTAACCCACCACCACGCTGAAGGGGAATTACCCCCGGCCCCGCTGAAGCGGGACCACCCCCTGAAGGGGGTCTAAAAAAAGCAATTAAGTATTGGATTTTAGCCCCCCTTTAGGGGGGATGGGGGGTTGATGATTCAATGGGGCAGGGGGGTCGAGTTTCTTCGCTTCCTCCCAGATCACATTCATTTCATCGAGACTCATGTCATGAAGTGAAATGCCTTTAGTAAGTGTCTCTTTTTCAAGATAGTTGAACCGTTTTATGAATTTCCTGTTGGTTTTCTCAAGAGCTGCTTCAGGATCAATACCATAAAGCCGTGAGGCATTGATAATGGAGAACATAACATCACCAAGCTCAGATTCTATTCTTTTTGCATCCTGATCCCGTATCTCATTCTTCAGTTCATTGATCTCTTCTATTACTTTATCCCAGATCTGCTCCGGTTTCTCCCAGTCAAATCCGACACCTCTTACTTTTTCCTGTATTCTGTTGGCTTTAACAATTGCAGGCATTGATGACGGTACCCCTGACAGGACTGGCTTGTAGCCATTATTTTCCCTGATCTTTAGCTTTTCCCAGTTTTCTTCAACTTCAGATGCTCCTGACACTGATACGTCACCAAATACATGAGGATGCCTGTAAACGAGCTTTTCATTTATGCCTTTCAGCACATCAGTCATTGTAAAAGAACCTTTTTCAGATCCAATCTTTGCGTAAAAAACCAGGTGCAGCATAATGTCTCCAAGCTCATTTCTGATCCCATCATCATTTTTTGAAAAAATAGCATCAGCAAGCTCATAAGTCTCTTCAATAGTAAGCTTCCTCAGGCTTTCATAGGTTTGTTTCATATCCCACGGGCATACAGCTCTTAATTTGTCCATGATGGTGAGGAGCTTTTCAAACTCTTCAACACTTCTTTTCTTATCGTCCATATTGTGACTGGTTTTAAAATAAGTGATTGGGAGATGCTTGTTTTACAGAGTGATCAATGCGGACCACCGATCCTGTTGACAGACTGAGTAATTCTGATACATTTGCCCCATTGATCGATATTTCAAGCAGATCGAGAGAATTGAACCTTGCAAGCAGCTCGCCCACAGGAACATCATTGTATTTTTCCACTATATGATCGGTGTAGTTCTTATTGCTCTGTATAAGTATCCTATAATTATTGTCTTCAAAAACCCTGTAAAACACTTCCCTTGTTATGTTTGAAATAGCATTCCCGTATGAATCAATAAAAATTATGCTTCCTATTATGACATTTTTATCGATAGTGGCTCTCAGAGGTATACGTTCACTGATATTGGCGAGCGGTTTTCCCAGATCTGACATTTTTTTCCCTGATACAAGACCTGCAGCGGCTTTTGCAAATACCTCAAGCTCATCAGTGCACCCCTTGTGCTCAATTTTTACAACTTCATCGGGATCAGAATTCAGAATGAGGTTGAAAATGCCATTGTCGGTACCAATAAAGAAGTGATCCCTGGCTTTCACGATGAGGTGATCATGCTTGTTTCCGGCTTCTGAATGAACACAGATGATATGTATAGTGCCTTTGGGATAATTATTCCAGGTATTCCTTATCACGAAGGAAGCATGTGAAATGTTGAAAACAGGAATATTGCCGGCGTTGTCAATTATTGTAATACCGGGACACATACTGCATAGTTTCCCTTTTATGATACCGTGATAGATATCTTCCGGCTTCCATTCTGTTGTAAGTGTAATGACTGGCATCGGGAAAAAACTTAAAGCAAAGATAATCTTCTAAAGAAAAATAAACTTACTTTGTAGCGGTTCCGGGATAATTTTTATGAATTTATTCTGGTTTACCGGTGTGCAGGCAAGGTCGGAAATTTAAAGTAATTTAATGACAGAATTAATAATATTTCTTGAGGATATAGATCCGGTTGTCTTCTTCGGCGCCAACAATATACTGCTTGACAAAATCCGAGGCTTTTTCCCAAAAATAAAGATACTTTCCCGGGGCAATGAAATTAAATGCATGGGAGAGGAATCTGAGATCACCATCTTTGCTGAGAAATTCAATGATCTGATCGATTACTATCACAGATATAATCGTCTTGATGAACAGGATATCGAGAAATATTTTCTTGATTCTGAACATATGAGGTCGGTCTCTAACGGCGAATTTGAACAGATCCTTGTTTTTGGGACCAGCGGAAAACCTGTAAGAGCACGCACCGTGAATCAGCTCCAGCTGGTTAATGATTATAAAAACAATGACCTTATTATTGCAGAAGGCCCGGCCGGAACAGGCAAAACATATACATCCATTGCTCTGGCTGTCAAGTCATTAAAGGATAGAGAGGTAAAAAAGATCGTTCTTACACGTCCGGCAGTTGAAGCCGGTGAAAGACTTGGATTTCTGCCTGGAGATATGAAGGAAAAACTCGACCCATATCTGCAGCCTTTGTATGATGCCCTCCATGATATGCTTCCTTATAAAAAACTTGAGACCTGGCTTGAGGATGGAACAATCCAGATAGCCCCTCTTGCATTTATGAGGGGAAGAACACTTGAAAATGCTTTTGTGATCCTTGATGAGGCTCAGAACGCGACGATGGGTCAGCTTAAAATGTTCCTGACCCGTATGGGAGCAAGTTCAAAATTCATCATGACTGGCGATACCACACAGATAGATCTGCCAAGGAGGAATGAGTCAGGTCTCATTCAGGCAATACGAATATTATCGGGAATTGAGGGTGTGTCGGTCATTAAATTTGACGAGCGGGATATTGTGCGGCATAAGCTGGTAAAGAAGATCATCAAGGCTTATGAGAAAGAAGAAAACGGAATAAACGACCCCAGAAACTAAAATACGAATATGGCAAAGACCCTTCTGAGTTCAGATTTCAGGTTTCCCGGACAAAAAGGTATTTATAAAGGGAAGGTCAGGGATGTGTACAACATTAATGACAAATACCTCCTTATGGTTGTTTCCGACAGGATATCAGCCTTCGACGTGGTACTGCCCAGGGCAATACCCTATAAAGGCCAGGTTCTGAATCAGATTGCAGACAAATTCCTTGATGCAACTCAGAATATTGTACCCAACTGGAAAATTGCAACACCCGATCCGACTGTGACATTCGGACATATATGTGATCCTTATCCGGTAGAGATGATCGTGAGAGCTTATCTGATAGGCAGTTCGTGGAGAACTTATAAGGCAGGCGCCAGAGAAATATGCGGTATTCCGATACCTGACGGTATGAATGAAAACCAGAAGTTCCCGAAGCCATTAATCACACCTACAACAAAAGCTGAACGAGGCCTGCATGATGAAGATATCTCCCGCGAAGAGATCATCAGCAGCGGACTTATCCCTGAAGATGAATATAGCATGATCGAAAAATATGCGATGGAGGTATTCATGAAAGGCTCTGAAATAGCGGCTGACCATGGCCTGATTCTTGTTGATACCAAATATGAATTCGGAAGGAAGGATGGGAAGATATATCTGATAGATGAAATCAATACTCCGGATTCTTCCCGCTACTTCTATGCTGAAGGCTACCAGGAGAGATTTGATAAGGGTCTTCCGCAAAAACAGTTATCGAAGGAGTTTGTAAGAGAATGGCTTATGGCGAACGGATTCCAGGGACATTTTGGACAGAAAGTTCCGGAGATGACAGATGAGTTTGTCAATGAAGTGTCTGACAGATATATAGAACTTTACGAAAAAATAACCGGTGAACATTTTATTAAGACAGATATAACTGATGTTACTGAAAGGATTGAAAGGAATTGCAGGAGATTCCTCGAAACATTTAAACAATAATCTGATGAATGGCAGGGTGTGCTATAAAATTCTTCCGGCTTTGATCCTCATTATGATTTTTGCACTACAGGCAGGTGCGCAGGTTGTAGTGGAGCGGTCAAAGGATAAGGTAATTATTTCCGGTACAGCATATTATATTCATAATGTAAAAAAGGGTGAGACTGCTTATTCAATATCCAGGGCTTATGGTATTACAGTTGAGGAACTGACAAAGGAGAATCCTCCGGCCGTTTACGGTGTCAATGAGGGACAGACTCTCAGGATACCTGTGAGGGAGGTTTCTGAAGGCCGGCCTACACAGCAGGAGCCTGCTAAAGCCAGGAGGGATGAATCTAAATATACTTATCACAGGCTTCAACCAGGGGAAACAGTATATTCTCTTTCAAAGCTGTATGGTGTTTCCGAAAATGAGATTATTTCAGCAAATCCGGGTATCGAAATAAACAAGCTGGCAGTAGGATCTGAAATTGCAATCCCACGGAGGGAATTTATGACCGAAAGGCAGGAATTTGAAGTGCCCGTTTGGAATTATATTTTCCATAAGGTCGTCAGGGGGGAATCGCTCTCGTCAATTGCTGAAAAATACGGACTTACTGTCAGGGACCTCAGAAAAGAAAACAGGGATATCAGGTTCCCGCAGGTTGGTGATTATCTTAGGATCCCTGTTCCTTCAGTTGAAAAGGCAGCTGTACCTGAACCAGGGGTTACTGATACTATTCCTGTAGCTGTTGAGGAACCTGTTTTATTGCCTCGTCCATCAGGTTATACACCTGTGAAGGACATTGAAGGTTCATTTGATGTCGCTGTAATGCTGCCTTTCTATCTTTATGAAAACTCTGACAGAACGGATATTGATTCCTCAAAAATTGTAAAGGGGAAGAAGATTTTTAAGGTAGTCAACCGGCCTGAAGAATGGATCTATCCACGCAGCATCGGATTCATCGAGCTCTATGAAGGTGTCCTGCTTGCTGCTGATACCCTGCGTTCCCTCGGCCTGGATATAAATCTGCATGTGTTTGATATTAAAAGCGATACAGTTGAGCTTACAAGGCTCATCATGGAAGGCCGATTATCAGATATGGATCTGATAATCGGACCAGTTTACTCTCATAATCTTACCCTCGTTGCTTCCTATGCAAAAGGGCTTGGCATCCCCGTCGTATCGCCGGTTCCTCTCATAAATAATTCTGCCCTGGTTAACAATCCGGTGCTCTTCATGGCAAATCCATCGCTTGAAGTGGCTCAGAATACAATAGCAAAAAAGGTCAGCGAATACTACAACTACAATTTTGTTTTCATTCATACTGATACGACAGGGATCAATCCGGATGTAAAATATTTTAAGGAAAGGGTATTCAATGAACTCAGCAGCAGGCTGCCTTATGACGAGATCAGGTTCAAGGAATTTCCTTTTGGCACCAGGTCGATATTCAACAATGACTCTATTAACAGGCTTGGCCATACCCTTTCAGATGTAACCGGAAATATCATTATTATAGCCTCTGAAGAGGCTCCTGTTATCAGTGAATCCCTGATGGATATTCATGCCCTCTCAAAGAAATTTGATATCAAAGTTTTCGGTTATCCTGCCATGAGAGGTATTGACAATCTAGATTCAAAATATTTATTCGATATTGATATTCTTATGTATTCACCATACTGGATTGATTATTCAAAAAGAGATATCCGTAACTTTAATTCCGATTTCAGGCATAAATTTCTGACAGAACCCGCCGAACTCAGCTATGCATGGCAGGGATATGACATTGCTTATTACTTTTTAAGCGGTCTGGCAATACACGGTAAAGAATTTATTTCACATCCAGAGATTCATAATCCTGATCTGCTCCAAACCGAATTTGACTTCAGAAGAGAAAACTCTAACGACGGATTTGAAAATCAGAAACTATATCTTATCAGATATACAAAGGATTACGAGATTTTACTTGTAAACCAGGAAGGTTCCGGACATAACTGAATAACGATGAAGGAAGTATTGTTAATAAAAATTAACAATTGGGAATAATTGCTCCCGGAACGTTGTCTATAACAATAGAATAATGAAAGAATCGTACAGGCTTGCCGGCGACGAAGAACTGGTTAAGGCTTCAATTGATGGCGATAAGCTTGCATTTGGAGAGATTGTGAACCGTTACCGGAGAATGGTAGCACGAACAGTGAAAGGGATGCTTGGTGATTCGGTTTATTCAGAAGATATAGGGCAGGAAGTATTTATTAACCTTTATAACTCTCTGTCCAGCTTCAGGGGCGAGGCAAAACTGTCAACCTATATTCAGAGAATAGCGGTTAACCTTACCCTGAATGAGATAAAAAGAAGAAAAAGGTTCTTTTCAATGTTTTCGCACAAAGAAAACGACGAAATGATGGAATATGAAATTGCAGATCCTGAAAATGAAGAAAAATGGGAAGCCAGGGAAATTGTAAACAAAGCTTTGATGAGCCTTGATCCCAGGTTCAGGATTATTGTGGCAATGAGACTGTTGCAGGGCTATTCCACCAAGGAGACAGCTGAGATACTTGATCTCCCGCTTGGAACAGTGCTCTCAAGGCTCTCAAGAGCCCAGGAACAGCTGAAAGAAAAACTGAAAAAACTATAATAAATATGAAACCTTCCGAAATAAAAAAGCTCATTATCGGGTCCACGGATGGAGAGACTGATACGGGTAGTATAGCAAGTATCCTGGAAGGTGAAGGTGTATCTTTTGATTTCAAAAATGGATTTACTGAAAAGGTCACAGACAGGATATTTGCAGGAACATTATCTTTAAAACGGGAAGTGGATTTTACAAGGAGTCTGTCTTTTGTTTTCTATCGTATCGCAATTACAGGTATAGCTGCAATTGTCATATTAATGATTTCTATCTTCGTCATGCAGGATTCCTTTTCATTTAATTCATTCCTGGGATTGGGTGACGGCTATGCTGAAAGTATTGTTTACCTGATTACCGGCAATTAACCTCTTATAAAACATGAAAGCAAAGTCAATTTTAATAATTATTGTGACCCTGTTGATCGGATTTTTTCTTGGATGGCTGACATCAGCGCAGGTAAGGCTGCACAAACTTCAGCCTGTAAGGTTCTATTTTTCTGAAGAACACTTCAGGGAAGGATTCTATAAGACCATTCAACCTGATGAGAAGCAGAAGGCTGAAATAGAAAAGATCCTTGATAAATATGCAAAAGTGAACAGCAGTTTCCAGCAGGATTTCAGGAAGGACCTCGATTCAAATATGAAAGCTTTCAGAAAAGAGCTCGATTCGAAACTCACAAAAGAACAGCTTCTAAGGATAAAGGAGATGGATGAACGCAGGCAAGAGATGATCAGGCAAAGCAGAAGAGGCAAAGGTGATTCTACTTTTAACAGGAGAATGAGATCGGCCGGCCATGGAGAAGAACCTCAGGGTATGCCATTCCATGGTGAGATGCAAGGCCCGCCGCCACCGCCACCACATGATACAACTGGTTTACCCGATATTAAATAGCAGATAATCAAGCAGGATCGGAAGATCATCAGGATTAACTCCCAGAGTTATAAGTAAATTCCTGTCCTCGGCAAAAATTGCCATGAATTTATCCTTTGGCAATTCTCCGCTGAGTATGCTTTGCCTGTAAAGATCAATAGCCTCTTTCTTTCTGCTGCGGCACAATGCCAGGTGCCCCATGTTGATCAGATCATGGGCATTAAGCTTACCGGCTAACAACCGCTCATAGTATTTTTCAGAATCATCAAATCTGCCAAGGGCAAAATAACAGTATGCTATAGGCCTGAGGATCTTAAGGTTACCAGGATCAGTGTATTCAATCCTGAAATAGTACTTCAGTGCCTGCTCATATTCCTTCATATCAAGAAAACAGTGAGCCGTCATTATAGCGGTATGTATATTATCCGGCTCCATTTCCCCGGCCCGGACGTAATACTCAAGCGCCTCCTCATTTTTCCCAAGCCGGCGCAGACATAATCCTATTTTCTTTATTGTCCATACTTTCCTGTCGATAAGCTCTGCCATCCTGTAATACTTCAGAGCCTCCTCATAATCAGCGATCTGCTGATAGCAATAACCTGTTTTCTCATACAATTCTGCAACATCAGGTTTCTCTTTTGTTTGCTTCAGGAATAAAGAAAGGGCATCTTCATAAAAGTCCCTTCTGAAGAAGTAATCGGCAAGTCCTGCTTCTGCTTCCGATCCGTTGCCTGTAAGCCTGAAAAACGCAGAATTATAAATATCCAGCCTGCCAGTAAAAATGTCCTCAAACTCTTTCCTGTAAGGAGAAAGCTTGAAGAACCTGTAAATATCCTGCAGATATTGCGTCACGTTTGTCCTGAATTTTTTATTCGGATCTGTGACAGAATCATCATCATTCATCTGCTGCAGGCCCTCAAGTTCCATGCGGAATACCTTAAGCATCATGCTCTTTTGTGTTGAAGGAAGATATTTAAGATTCAGAATGAGCGAATACTTATCGGAATTACAGATGAATGGCGTCTGGTACATGGCATCAGCCAGTTCATTAGTTCCTGGTCCAAGCACTTCATCCGTGAATATTTCGTTAAGGACCTCATGGTCAGGATAAAATGGAACAAACCAGTTCTGAAAGTCCTTGAAGAAATCAAAGTGCTTCAGGTTGGCAAAAGCAGACATGTAAACATCCGCACCTTCCATCTGCAGCTTTGTCAGCTCCTCCATAGTCTTAAAAATTTCCTCTGAGTCGCTGAATACAGTTGACCAGTCCGGATTCTTTTCCTCATTTTTATCATTTGGCAGTATATTATCCAGGTCAAGCTTCTCTTCAATCCTCGGCCTGAGCTTAGCCACCTGGGGTAATATCTCATCGTGAAGCTTCCTGCTGAGCTTCTCCGTCTCACGAGATCGGATTGTCTGCAGAACGATAATCCTGCAACGCTCACTGAAGGCAGGTAATTTTGACATTCTGCTAAGTCTTATCGTTATTTCAGGATAAAGAAGAATCCTTCCGTTATAATAGTGCAGATTAAGAATAAGTCCCGAAAGAGCCCTTTCCATAACCTGTTCCTGTCCCGATTCATATATATTCATCAGGTGAAGCAGCTTCTCCGACTGCCATGTCCTTAAGGCACTTAATGTTATTGCGGTTGTAAAAATGCTTGATTCATACCATCTGAATTTGCCTGAATTAAGTATGATATTGATAAGACTCTCCTCAGCTTCCCCGTAATAATCTGTAAGCCACAGATGATTAAATATATTTTTAATAAGCTGCTTATGTTTCCTTGATAATTCTGACTCCGGATTGGGATTGATCTCATTGCTCAGCCTGAGCCACTCATCAAGCTCTGATTTGAACATCAGGTCATCAACCGTCTCAACAATGGTCTTGCCGCTCAGCTTCTGCTCTTTTTCTGTCTGCTGCTTTGTCCAGTAGGTGTTCCATCCTGAAGAATGTGACAATATGTCCTGTCTTACCTTGTCGGATAGTTCCAAAATTGACTGGATGAGCTTAAGATATACCTTGTTGCGTTCAGGATCGTTAATGCCTTCTATGGTATAGGTAAGCATATTCCTGTAGGTCATGACCAGGTTTTCGTACTCGTCACGAAGGTCTCCGGATGACGTTCCAGTCAGCATATCTGACAGTATATCAAGACTTTGCTTTACTTTTTTTTCTGAAATAAAAGAGCAAAGCTGTTTATGCTGCTGTATGGTCTTTTTAATATCCATATCCGATTTTCCCGATTTTGTCAAAACAATATCTGCAACAATCAGGCCGTAACAATGTCCAAAACATTGCATAATTTTGAACTCACTCATTTCATATAATTGAAAGAAAGGAAAGATATAAGCAATTGGCTGCCTTCCAGCAGAAAAGATCTTGAAATACGGGGATGGGATGAGGTGGATGTAATTATTTTCAGCGGCGATGCCTATGTTGATCACCCTTCTTTCGGACCTGCCGTTATAGGCAGGGTAGTTGAGAATGAAGGATTCAGGGTAGCCATTGTCCCCCAGCCAAACTGGAAAGATGATCTGAGGGATTTCCGTAAGCTGGGAAAACCGAAATACTTTTTCGGAGTCACGGCAGGTAATATGGATTCAATGGTGAACCATTATACTGCAGCCCGCCGCCTCCGTTCCGATGATGCATATACTCCGGGAGGAAAAGCTGGATTCAGGCCTGATTATGCGACGATCGTTTATACAAAGATCCTGAAGGAACTTTTTCCCGATGTGCCGGTAGTAATCGGGGGAATAGAAGCATCTATGCGCAGGCTTGCCCACTACGATTACTGGAAGGACAAGCTTGAACCTTCAATTCTGATAAGCAGTGGTGCTGATATGCTCATTTACGGGATGGGAGAGCAGCCAATACGTGAAATTATGAGGCTCCTGGGCAAGGGAGTACCGTTTTCTTCACTTAAAACAGTGTCTCAGACAGGGTTTGTCATCCGTAAAAACGAAACAGCACCGAAGAACAAGATGTGGAAGGACATCACTCTTCATTCATTTGAGAAGTGTCTGAAAGACAAGAAATTATTTGCTGAGAACTTCGTGGCTTTTGAGAAGGAATCAAACAGGATGGAAGCTGCAAGGCTTATCGAACCGACAGGAGATTATTCTGTAATTATTAATCCTCCCTTTGCTGCTATGCATGAAGAAGAGGCGGATGCTTCGTATGATCTGCCTTACATGTATGAGCCTCATCCCAGGTATGATAAGAAAGGGCCTATACCTGCCTTTGAAATGATAAAATTCTCGGTAAATATTCATCGCGGCTGTTTCGGTGGATGCAGCTTCTGTGCTATAGCCGCCCACCAGGGAAAACAGATTGTAAGCAGGTCGGAGAATTCAATACTGAAAGAAATTGAAAAGATTTCGCAGATGCCGGATTTTAAGGGATATCTGTCGGATATTGGAGGTCCGTCGGCAAATATGTATGGGATGAAGGGGAAGGAAATTGAAATGTGCCTGAAATGTTCCAGACCTTCGTGCATCTGGCCATCAGTCTGCCCCAACCTTGATACCAGTCACCATAAGTTGACGGACCTGTATAAAAAGGTTAACGGGATGGATGGCATTAAAAAAGCCTTTGTAGGTAGCGGTATCAGATATGATATGTTGTTTACAGAATGGAACAGGAATGCCGGCAAAGCTGAGAATGAATATCTTGAAGAGCTTATCACGAATCATGTTTCCGGCAGGCTGAAGGTTGCTCCTGAACATACAAGTTCTAAAGTACTGAAACAGATGCGGAAAGCGCCTTTTGAATTATTCCGCCAGCTGAAAAATAAGTTTGATGCAATAACTGCCAGGGGAGGTTTGAAATATGAGATCATACCATATTTCATATCATCCCACCCTGGCTGTACCGACGCAGATATGAAAGAGCTTGCCGGAGAAGTTAAAAGTCTGGGTATCAGGCCGGAACAGGTTCAGGACTTTACACCGACACCCATGACTCTTTCGACACTTATGTATTATACCGGTTTTGATCCCTATACCGGGAAACAAGTATATGTTGCAAGGAATCCAGACGAGAAAAAACGGCAGAAGGAGCATTTTTTCTGGTACAAAACCGGCGACCGGCGACCGGCAGCCGGCTTCCAGGGAAAGAAAAACAGGAGCTGATCAAATTCTCAGGATAAATATTCCCACGATAAGCAAGGGATCAGTATGAGATTCTTACATCCCAGGCGCCGGGCTCATTGATTGTAAAGTCAAAAGAACCCTCGAACTGTGCTTGTCCGAAACTATTATCAGCTATAAACTTTACCCTTACATCGATAGGGAAAGTCGGATTCTGAATTCCATAAACGGTTCCATCATGGAATTGTTCTCCGCTGGTGTACGCTATATCAACTGATTTGAGACCTCCTGCCTCGACTGCACCCTGAAAGAACCTTATCCTGATCACGTTATAAGTACTTTTGGATTTGAAAAATGTATACTTGGTAACATTCTGGGAACGGTCAATTTTATACGGTGAAATAATTTCTTTACCGATATATTTATCCTCATTCCATATCCCCGTATATGTAGAATCTCTGGTTACCATCTTTCCTCCGCCATCTTTCATCCCTTTGTTCCAGTGGCCCTCATAGCTGGATCCATCTGCCCACGTATAGGTTCCTATCCCCTGCGGCAATCCATATCTGAAGCTTCCGGAATAGCGATCAATTCCCTGTGAATCACCCTGTCCATGTGCCAGTCCTTTTTTGCATTCTCCGGTATATTTACCTGAGATAGAAGGCATGTTGACTTTACAGTCAGTATCCTGTGAGTATCCTGTAATTCCCAGAAAAACAAGAATTACTGTAAAAACATGACCTCTTATGTTTCTCGCGTTTATCATATGTCTTTTGTTTTAAGATTTGAAAACAAGGGAATTTATACAAAATGTTACGTAAAAGGGAAAAAAAGAAGCGGTGATTTGACAAACAGCCGCTTCCAGTTAACAATTGAATCAGGATCTTATTTTCCTTCTTCGTATTCCTTAAGGATATTCCTTACATCATCGGGAGCAACCCGGCCGTACGTCTTGTCACCTACCATTACTACAGGTGCCAGACCGCAAGCTCCAACACATCTCAGGCTTGAAAGCGAAAACTTTCCATCATTGGTGGTCTGCCCGACCTGAAGGCCAAGCTCCTTTTTGAACTCATCAAGCACCTTCTCAGCGCCGCGTACATAACAGGCTGTACCCATACATATGCTGACAGGATGTTTCCCCTTTGGCGTCATTGTAAAAAATGAGTAAAAGGTCACAACACCATAGATCTTTGCAACCGGAACGACGAGCTCATTGGAAATGACTTCCTGTACCTCGGCAGGGAGATAACCGAAATGTTCCTGGCACTTGTGCAGAACATTGATGAGCTCCTGCGGATCATTGTTGAAAGATGTGCAGATCTCTTTGATCTTATTGACATCTTCCTGTCTCAGTTCTATTTTAATACTTGACATAGCATTGAATTTTAAATGATACCAAGCGGTAACTTATTGTTTTACAATGATTTTCTTCTTTTTATCAAAATACTTTGTGTGAAGCAAGTGGTGAGCTTTTTCACTGTTGGGCTTACCAAGGAATTCCTCATAGAGCTTGATTATGAACGGATTCTCATGAGATTTTCTCAGAGGCTTCTTTTTGTCTTCAGCATAGATTGCAGCAGCTCTGGCTTTAATTATCTCCGAATTACCATGGTGTAAAGGCTGTCCACCGCCACCGATGCATCCGCCCGGGCATGCCATAACTTCTATTGCATGGAACTTCGACTTCCCTGATCTGACGTCATTAAGGAGCTTCCTTGCATTCCCCAGTCCATGGGCAATCCCTATATTTATTGGTAGTCCGTCGAAGTCAATAGTTGCGGAGCGAACTCCTTCCAGCCCTCTGAGCTCATTGAAATCAACCTTTGGAAGTTTTTTACCGGTATGTACTTCATATGCCGTACGCACAGCAGCTTCAATGACACCACCGGTTGTCCCGAAGATAACGCCAGCGCCCGTTGATTCGCCCAACGGAGCATCAAATTCACCCTCCTCCAGGTTGTTAAGATCGATATTTGCCTGTTTTATGAAAGCGGCAAGCTCTCTGGTGGAAATTGAGAAATCGACATCCCTGTTGCCATCCAGTGAGAACTCTTCTCTCTGGCACTCATATTTTTTTGCCAGGCATGGCATGATTGAAACAACCACAAGATCTTTCCTGTTTACTTTTATTTTATCTGCGAAATAAGTTTTGGCAATAGCGCCGAACATCTGCTGAGGCGATTTTGAAGTTGAAGGTACATCCTTCAGATCGGGGAAGTACTCCTCGAAGAAGTTCACCCAACCCGGGCAGCATGAGGTGAGGATCGGCAGCCTGGCTGTCTTGTCTCCCTTAAGGTGTCTGGTCAGCCTGTCAAGAAGCTCCGTGCCTTCTTCCATGATTGTAAGATCGGCGGCAAAATCTGTATCAAAAACATAATCGAACCCGAGGGCTCTTAATGCCGTTACCATTTTACCTGTTACAAGCGTGCCGGGTTCCATACCGAACAATTCACCGAGAGCAGCACGTACTGCAGGAGCTGTCTGAACAATGACAGTCTTTGTGGGATCTGCAAGCGCGCGCAGTACATCAGGGGTATTATCCACCTCGGTAAGGGCTCCTGTTGGACAAACTGCAACACACTGACCGCAATAAGTGCATGTTGAATATTCAAGGTTTTGCTCGAATGCCGGAGCTACCGTTGCCATGAATCCCCTGTTGACTGCTGATAATGCACCTACTGTCTGGACAGTATTGCACATCATTTCGCAGCGACGGCAAAGGATGCATTTATCCTGGTTCCTTATAATTGAAGGAGAGGTATCTTTCTTGTATGTCGACATGGCAGCTATTTCCTGTCCGGGTATCTCCCTGATCCCCAGTTGATGAGCCATTGCCTGGAGATCGCAATTACCTGATTTTGCGCATATCAGGCAATCTTTCGGATGATCTGAAAGAATAAACTCCATGACTGTCCGGCGGGCATTTAAAACCCTGGTAGTATGTGTTTTAACCACCATACCTTCTTCGCATCTGGTTGCGCATGACGGTGCCAGGTTGCGCCTTTTCTCCACTTCAACAACACATATGCGGCATCCGGCTGGATTATTCTCTATATTCAGATCGTGCAGCTCCATATAGCACAGAGTCGGTATTTCAATACCAAGCTGTTTGGCTGCTTTGTTGATTGTGGTGCCTTTTGGCACTTCAACCTGCTTATTATCTATTGTAAGTTTGAGTGTTTCCATTTCCTGAGCGTCTTAAATTACTGAATGATAATTGCGTCAAACTTGCATTTTTCCATACATGAGCCGCACTTGATGCAAATATTCGGATTGATAACATGAGGTTCTTTCCGTTCACCTGTTATCGCTCCTACAGGGCATACTCTTGCGCATGCTGTACAACCGACGCAGTTGGCAGATATGATAAAGTACTCCATCAGATCCTTGCATTTGCCTGCAGGACACTTCTTTATTGTTACATGAGCCTCATACTCTTCCCTGAAGTTTTCAAGGGTTGAAAGCACAGGATTCGGTGAGCTCTGGCCGAGACCGCAAAGCGATGTGTCCTTAATTACAAGGCTCATATTCTTCAGGCGGTCGAGATCGGCAAGAGTGCCTTTCCCTTTGGTTATGTGCTCGAGAAGCTCATGGAGGCGCTTGTTACCAATGCGGCACGGTGCACATTTGCCGCAGGATTCTTCTACTGTGAAGTCGAGGAAGAATTTTGCCACTGATACCATGCAGTCATCCTCATCCATAACGATAAGTCCGCCCGATCCCATCATTGAGCCTGCAGCTATGAGGTTGTCAAAATCTATAGGAGTTTCAAGATGTTTTTCCGTAAGGCATCCGCCTGAAGGTCCGCCTGTCTGTGCAGCTTTGAATTTCTTGCCGTACCTTATGCCTCCGCCAATCTCAAATATGACTTCACGGAGAGTGGTTCCCATCGGGACCTCGATAAGTCCCACATTATTTATCTTTCCTGCAAGGGCAAAGACTTTTGTTCCTTTCGATTTTATACTGCCTATTGAGGCGAACCATTCAGCTCCCTTCAGGATTATGGGTGATAGGCAGGCAAATGTTTCAACATTATTTACGTTGGTAGGTTTTCCTCTGAATCCTGATTCGGCAGGGAAGGGCGGTTTCACCGTAGGCTCTCCGCGGAGACCTTCCATAGAATGAATGAGAGCAGTCTCCTCTCCGCACACAAATGCACCGGCACCGTACCTGATCTCGATATCGAAATCGAAACCTGTTCCCATTATGTTTTTACCGAGCAATCCATATTCCCTTGCCTGTTGTATTGCAGTTTTGAGTCTTGAAACTGCCAGCGGATACTCGGCACGTATATAAATAAGTCCTTTGTGAGATTCAATGCTGTAGCCGCAAATTGCCATTGCTTCGAGTACAGCGTGTGGATCTCCCTCTAGTACCGACCTGTCCATGAATGCACCGGGGTCTCCTTCATCAGCATTGCAGACAACATATTTTTCGTCTGATTTATTCTTATAAGCTATTTCCCACTTTAATCCTGTGGGGAAGCCTCCTCCACCCCTCCCTCGCAGACCTGAGTCTTTTACGATTTTTATTACCTCCGGGGGTTTCATTTCTGTGAGCACTTTGCCAAGAGCCTCATAGGCGTTATAGGCAATTGCTTCATCAATATTTTCAGGATCAATTATTCCGCAATTTCTTAAAACGATCCTTATCTGCTTTTTATGTGAACTAAGCTCTCTTTCCGTGGCAAGAACTTTCTTCGTCACGGGATCAGTGAAAAGAAGCCTTTCCACTTTACGTCCTTTCATTACATGTTCGCTGACTATATCTCTTGCATCATCTGGTTTAACATGTGTATAGATGGTATCACCGGGTATGATTTTTACTATTGGACCAAGATTACACAAACCGAAGCAGCCTGATTTAATTACACGGACGTCATTCTCAAGGGCGTTTGCTTCAAGTTCAAGCCTCAGGTTATCGATTAAAAGTTCGCTTTGGTTGCCATTGCAGCTTGTTCCTCCGCATACAATAATTTGTATTTTTTGTTTTGCCATGGTTATGCCTCCCTGAATATTTTAGTTGATAACCCGATAATTAGCAGGAAGAATGCCGTCAACAAGCTCCCCGTTCTTTATGTACTTTTCAATGATTTCATCAGCTTTAAGCTTGTCGACATTTCCGAAGACAACAGGAGCTTCTCCCGGGAGAGTGACCTCCATTGTGGGTTCTGCATAGCTGTATCCCATATCCCCGGTACTTATTACCACTGCATCAATGTTTCTCTTTTCAAGCTCCAGCTTGAGAAAATCATAAATTACCTTTGCTCCGGATGCCTGTCCGCTGGTTCCCATGTGGACCCTGATCCGTATTTTTTCTTTTTCATTCATCCTTTGCAGGATTTCAGCTTTTCTTTTCTGAAGTTCAGCCGGTGATTTGATTGTTTTCATATTTACTTGATTTACAAGTGTATAAGCAGATAAATCAGAATAATTTCCAGATTATGTCGCAAAATTAATATTTTATCTGTTAATAAAATAACAATGTTAATAAAATAACAGTATTTTAAATCATTTCTATATTACTAATAACTGAGATAAATCATTTTTCTTTCTGTTATTCAAGGAACACAACTTTGAAACAAATGACTATTTATTTGATTCTTAGTCGTTTAAATCCCGAACCGGACTTCCATTCTGGATAATAGTCAGAATTAGCCAGGTCGTATCCAATCCTGAAAGCCAAGGCTGCATCTTCAGAAATACCTTCAAAATTGAATTTTTCAGGAACATAGTTATCAGATGGACGATGGTAAATGTTCTCAATATAATTCTTTCTTTGTTCCGTTGCCCAATCTTTACCAAATTCAAGGCTTTCTGTATTTCCCTTGGCATATAATGAAGGTACTCCCCTGGCTGCGAACGGGAAATGGTCCGACCTGAAGAACATTCCTGTATGCGATTCAGGATCTGCCATGACATACCTGTCCTGTGAAGCAGCAGCTATCCGGGTCAGGCTGTCGAGATCGGACAGCCCATACCCGGTAATAGTTACATCTTTCATCCTGCCAATTGGTAAAAGCCCGTCATTATTGAGGCATGCTACTGTTTTATTCAATGGGACAACAGGATGTTCCGTATAATATTCAGAACCGATAAGTCCCTGTTCTTCTGCTGTCGGGAAGAGTAAAATTATGCTTCTTTCAGGCTTATTTTTGAGTGAAGTAAATGCCTTACCGATTGCCAGTGCCCAGGCCATGGATGTCCCGTTGTCTACCGCTCCATTGTAAATAGAATCCCCGTTTTCCTTTTCGCCGATCCCGAAATGATCCCAGTGAGCGGTATATATTACAGCCTCATCAGGATTTTTTGATCCTATCAGAATGCCAGCAACATTGGCTGATTTATCATATCTGAGACTATTGTTGATGTTCATGGAAATCTCCATTCCTAACAGGAATCCCCTGAAGCCCTTTTTACATGCCTCCATTCTAAGGTTATTAACATCATAGCCTGTAGAATTGAAAAGCCTGTCAGCAGCCTGGGATGAAAACCACCCTGTGAACTGGCAGAGAGACTCATTTGAGTCAGCACTCTGAATATAAAGCCTGGGACTTATAGAGCTCTTCCTGGGAATTGTGTACTGGTAACCTGCGCCTTCCGCTTCATGTATAATAATTACACCGGCCGCACCCTGCCTGGCTGCCTCTTCATATTTATACGTCCATCTCCCGTAATATGTCATCTCCCTGCCTTTAAAAAGCAAAGAATCACCCGTGTAAAGTCCGGGATCATTGACCATTACGATCACAGTCTTTCCTTTCACATCAAGGTCAGCATAGTCATTCCAACCATACTCCGGTGCTACGATTCCAAAACCGGCAAAAAGCATTTCCGACTTGTCAATCACTATATCTTTTTTGTTCTGAGGTGAAATAATAGCTGCTTCGTCAGGTACATTGAAAGTGAATATCTTTTTTGATGATTTCGTAATTGTAACCATATTCACAGTCGAGCCGATCTCAACCATTGGAACTTTCTGGAAATAACTGCCGTCAAATGCAGGTTCAAAACCAATAAGCCTCAGCTGATCAGCAAGATAGCCTACAGATATAGCTTCACCTTCCGTGAACGGCTTTCTTCCCAAGAATTTGTCACTACCCAGCTCTGCAGTATAGCTTTCAAGATCACTGATAGTGATACTCTTAACAGCGTTATTGAAGTCACTTTTTCTGCTTATACACGAAGTCAGAACTAAAACAATAATAAAAAAAGAGAATATTTTCTTCATTAGGCTTAGATTAAATAGAGAATGTTAAATTTAATCTAAAATTCTAATATGTTTAAAAAACTGCAGCATGCTGATAAAACACCCGTTCATTATTCTTATTTTTACGATTCTTATTACTAACAATAACGTATTAAAATAAATATTCATGAATAAGATTAGATTATTTAAGATCCTCATTTCCTTTGTTTTGCCATTGCTTATTACAGGGAATCAGGCATTTGCGCAGATGCCAATGCGGAACCTGAACCAGGTTGCCATTCTTGGATGGACCGATGACACTCATTATCTGATCCGGACATTTGATGCCGACAAAAATCCGGTTATCCGGAATGTCGATATAAAAACAGGCAAAAGTAAGGTTGTTCCTCCGGCAAAACCCGACCGGGAACTTTTTGCCGAATCGCTGCCACAGGGAGTAACCATGGAATCGAACGATGTGATCAGTCCGGACATGCAGAGCGCTGTCCTGGTAAAGGAAAACGACCTGTTCTATTTTAAAAAAGGCGATAAGGAGCTACGGAAGATCACGAGCGACAGCTCTCCCGAGGTGAATGTCCGGTTCTCTCCCGAAGGTTCAAAAATTGCATATACTAAGGAGAAAGATCTATATGTGTTTGATCTTGTGAATAATAAGGAGATAAGGCTGACCAGTGATGCTTCGGAAAGGGTCTATAACGGTTATTCATCATGGGTCTACATGGAAGAGATACTTGGCAGGCCAAGCCGTTATGCAGCATTCTGGTGGTCCCCTGACGGTTCTGAAATTGCATATCTCAGGACTGATGAAAGCGATGTGCCTCTGTTTACGCTTAACAGGCTTGATGAAGCAGACGGAATCCACGGGCTTCTGGAGCAGGTGCCTTACCCCAAGGCTGGTGATCCGAATCCGAAAGTGAAAATGGGAATTGCAGATATTGCATCAGCAAAAACAGTCTGGGTTAAAACAGATTACACTGTTGATCAATACATTGCGTGGCCTTTCTGGACACCTGACAGCAGGAAGCTGGCTATACAGGTGGTGAACCGCGATCAGAATAATCTTCAGATCATCCTTGCGGATCCGACAACCGGCGATTATACGCAGATATATGAGGAATCACGAAAAACATGGGTGGAATTCCGTGAAGATATTTATGTGATGAATAACGGAACAGGGTTCATTATCAGAAGCTACAGAAACGACTGGGAGAATCTGTATTATTACGGTTGGGATGGCCGTTTGATTGCACAGCTTACCGACTTTGATTTCAGGGTGAACTCAATAAGCCGGGTAGATGAAAGTCTTAATGCTGTGTACTTTACTGCAACAGGGCCTGAATCGACGGATAATCATGCATATAGGGCAGGTCTTGATGGTAAAAATCTGCTTCAGATAACCAGGGGTGAAGGAACTCATAAAGTAAGTATCTCACCAAAAGGAAGTTATTATATTGATACCTGGAGCAGCATTTCAAGTCCGGGCTCAATAGTTGGATATGATAAAAAAGCGAAATTTTTAAAAGAGATTTATAAATTTGACGGCCCGGCTCCGGCTAAAAATGCAAAGACAGAACTGGTTAAGATCCCGACAGCCGATGGATTATTCAGCATGCCTGCAATTATTATTTACCCCCTTAATTTTGATCCTTCGCAGAAATACCCTGTTGTTTTCACTGTCTACGGAGGTCCGGATTCAAAGAACGTCAATAACAGGTGGGAGGAGAACAATCCCTCCTGGTATTCTCAGAACGGTATCATAACCTTTACTGTGGACCATCGCGGATCAGGACAGTTCGGCAAAAAGGGGCTCGATTACCTGTACCGCTGTCTTGGAAAATGGGAGATCCTCGATTATGCCGACGCAGTTAAGTGGCTCATTGCAAAGCCTTTTGTTGACGGAGCAAGGATGGGGATCACAGGAAGTTCATACGGCGGATATATGACATGCCTTGCATTGACAAAAGGAGCTGATTACTGGACTCATGGTTTTGCCCAATATTCAGTTACTGATTACAGGCTTTACGATAATATCTATACAGAGCGTTTTATGGATACTCCGCAGGATAATCCGGAAGGCTATAAAGATGGCTCTACCCTTACTTTTGCAAGTAACCTGAAGGGCAAGTTGTTTATGACTCATGGCGACATTGACGACAACGTTCATATGCAGAATTCAATCTGGCTTATCTCAAAGCTTCAGGAAGAAGGAAAATCATTCCAGTTTATGTTGTACCCTGATAATCGCCATGGAGTCAGAGGTATAAAAGGTAGTCATGAACAAAATGAAAGAAATAAATTCTGGCTGGAGAACTTCTTTGGAAAATAATGAATTCAAAATTCAAAATTTAAATTCAAAAGCAATCCCTGAGCCTTGAACAATTTGTTATGATAGTTGGAATATTAAAAGAATCGGAAACTGAAAAGAGAGTCGCTATGCTTCCGGGAGAAGCTGCTTCGCTGAAAAAACTTGGAGTTGATGTAATCATTGAGAAATATGCAGGAGTAAATGCCTTCGCATTTGATGAAGAATACAAATCTGCAGGTGCTGCCATCTCTCCCAGAAAAGATATTTTAACACAAGCATCGGTTGTTTTATCGGTTGATCATATCCCTGAAGAAGAAATTACGTCCTGCAGGGAAGGGCAGGTTCTCTGTTCCGTTCTCAATCCTTCTGAAAATGCCGTATGGCTGGAAAAAGCACGTAAGCAGGGACTTACTATACTGGCTCTTGATCTTATCCCACGGACAACAAGAGCACAGTCGATGGATATCCTTTCATCAATGGCTACCGTCTCGGGTTATAAGGCAGTTCTTCATGCAGCTTCTCTATCACCGCGGTTTTTCCCCATGTTTATGTCAGCTGCAGGAACCATTAAACCATCGCGTGTGCTGATTCTGGGTGCGGGAGTCGCCGGTCTTCAGGCGATTGCAATAGCAAGAAAGCTTGGAGCTGTCGTTGAGGTATTTGATGTCAGATCGGCCGTGAAAGAAGAGGTAAAAAGTTTGGGCGGCAAATTCATTGAAGTAGAGGGCGCAAAAGAGGATTCTGCTGCCGGAGGTTATGCGGTAGAGCAGACTGATGAGTATAAGAAAAAGCAGCAGGATCTGATCCAGCTGAGAGCTAAAGCCGCTGATGTGGTGATCGCTACAGCTCAGATACCGGGCAGAAAAGCACCGGTTCTTCTGCTTAAAGAGACTGTTAATGCAATGAAGCCCGGATCAATAATCGTTGACCTGGCTGCATCAACAGGGGGCAACTGCGAACTTACAGAGAACGGGAAAATAGTGGTCGTAAACGGTGTAACAATCATAGGTAAATCGGACTATCCTTCAGATATGTCAACTGATGCAAGCAGGATGTTCGGCAGCAATATTATAAACCTGCTGAAGATAATGATCGATAAGGAAGGCAATCTTGTCCTGAACATGCAGGATGAAATTATCAATGGAACAACTGCTGTACATGCCGGGGAGTATATATGCCAGAGAGTGAAACAAATGCTAAATATTAAATAGGTTTGGCCATGGAAAATATCCTGAACTTTATCTTACAGCACAGGGAGGCAATATTTATTGTCATCCTTTCAATTTTTCTAGGTATCGAGGTTATAAGCCATGTACCGGCAATACTTCATACACCATTAATGTCAGGGGCCAATGCAATTCACGGGGTAGTGATCATAGGTGCAATAATTGTTATGGGACATGCAGATACAACAGGATCAATGATCCTTGGCTTTCTTGCAGTTGTGCTTGGCACTCTGAATGTCGTCGGCGGTTTTGTCGTTACCGACAGGATGCTGGAAATGTTTAAAAAGAAAAAGTAAGCAGCCCGATTGTAAAATACTAAAGATAAGTTGAATGAACGATATATCCCAATTCTCTTCTGGTATCTCAATACTTGAGATAACTTATATTGTGGCTTCTGTACTTTTTGTTTTAGGGCTTAAAATGCTGAGCCATCCTCTTACTGCCCGCAGAGGAAATATCCTGGCTGCTTTCGGAATGGTCTTTGCAATAGTGGCAACAATCCTGTTTCACAGAAAAGATGGCGAACCTATCGGAAACATTCCCTGGATACTTGGTGCAATTGTGATCGGAACAATAATCGGCTGGGTAATAGCTAAGAAAGTCAAAATGACTGCCATGCCGCAGCTGGTTTCGTTTTTCAACGGAATGGGAGGCGCTGCTGCAGCACTTATATCAATGATGGAATTCCCGCATGTGAGTCCCGAACTGATTGCAAGAAGCGGAATGTCTAATGGTCATGTCCTTGCTATCCTCCTTGGGCTTATGATAGGAACGATATCATGGGCTGGCAGCATGATCGCATTTGGAAAGCTCGATGGATGGATCGGTGACATGAGGATAAAAGCAATGAAGTATGTGAACCTTACCATCCTGGCTGTGCTGATAGGATTCATTATTTTCATAATGACACGTGATGTCCAGGCGAGCTCTGAGCTTACTCCGTACATATATATAATGTTCGCAATTGCTGTAGTTTACGGAGTTCTTTTTGTAATGCCTATCGGAGGAGCCGATATGCCTGTAGTGATCTCTCTTCTGAACTCATTTACTGGTGTAGCCGCAGCTATGGGAGGCTTCCTTTACAATAACCAGGCTATGCTGACTGGAGGTATACTCGTTGGATCTGCCGGCACAATACTTACGATACTAATGTGCAAGGCCATGAACAGATCATTGCTGAATGTCATAGTCGGGGTTTTCGGAGGAGGAGGACAGGCTGCAGTTGCCGGAGGAGGTATTGTCAAGGAGATTACCCTGTCGGATGCAGCAGTGCTTCTGAGCTACTCAAAAAAGGTTGTCATTGTGCCGGGTTACGGTCTTGCAGTAGCGCAGGCTCAGCACATCTGTCATGAGCTCGACAAACTTTTGGAGGAAAAAGGAGTGGAGGTGAAGTACGCGATCCACCCTGTTGCCGGACGAATGCCCGGTCATATGAATGTATTGCTCGCTGAGGCAGATGTGCCTTATGAACAGCTTATTGAAAGCGATGTTATAAATCCTGACCTGCCGAATACCGATGTGCTGGTTGTCATCGGCGCCAACGATGTTGTAAACCCGGCTGCAGAAGATGATCCGTCAAGCCCGATTTATGGTATGCCTATCGTGAAAGCCCGGGATGCGAAGAACATTATTGTGATGAAACGCGGAATGGGGAAAGGATATGCTGCTATTGAAAATATGCTGTTCTTTCATGATAAGACAAGAATGCTGTTCGGGGATGCAAAAGCCTCTCTGCAGAATCTTGTAAATGAAGTTAAAAATTTATGAGCTCATCTGTTGAAAAGCTTGCTCTCCTTCGGGATGCTTTGAAACAGAACAGCATTGATGCTTATATTATTCCTTCATCTGACCCTCATCTGGGGGAAAACATACCTGATCACTGGAAGATAATTTCATGGTTAACCGGTTTTACCGGATCAGCAGGTACTGTTGTCATAACAGATACATTTGCAGGTCTTTGGACCGATTCAAGGTATTTCATACAGGCCGAAAAACAGCTTGAAGGTTCAGGCTTTAAACTGATCAGTCCAGGTCCCGATATGGATTATATTGACTGGCTTGCCGGAAATATTAGTCCCGAAAGTAAGATAGCACTCGACGGCCGGATCTATTCTATCAGTTCATTCAGAAAACTGGAGGACAGACTGATTAACAACAGGGTGAAGATAGATTTCAACTGTGACCTGATTGGAGATATGTGGACTGATCGTCCTGCATTACCATCATCAATGGCTTTTGATCATCCTGTTGAGTTTTCAGGGAAGGAGAGATCATTGAAGATTGCCGGGGTAAGGGAACAGATGAAAAAGGAAAAGGTAAATTATCATCTTCTTACCTCAATTGACGATATAATGTGGCTGCTGAATATAAGAGGCCGCGATGTGCCATTCACTCCTTTATTGATATCCTTCGCTATAATAGGAGAGGAGCAGATATTGCTGTTCACAGACGAAAACAAAATTCCTGCGGAGCTAGCCTCGGGATTCGACAAATTCGGTATTGTTATCCTTCCCTATGAAGAGTACAGCAATATTTTTTCATCTTTCAGGGAAGGTTCATCCATACTTATTACTCCAGGGACCACTTCTACGGCACTTTTTTATTCTCTGCCTGATTACCTTAAGATTTCTGAGGATATTAGCATTCCTTCCCGTATGAAGGCAATAAAGAATAAAACCGAAATAGAAAATATCGGGAAGGTAATGGTTAAGGATGGTGTTGCCCTGTCAAAATTCTTCTGCTGGATTGAAAGCAGCCTTGGGAAAGTGCCAATGACTGAGGTTTTTCTTGCAGGGAGGCTTCTGAAATTCAGATCACAGCAGGATGGATTCCTGGGACCATCGTTTGCAACCATCCTGGCATTTAATGAAAACGCGGCATTGCCTCACTATGCTGCAAAACCTGAGACTGATTCAGAAATAGAGGAGAATGGCATTCTCCTTTCAGATTCCGGCGGACAATATTATGGTGGTACCACCGATATTACACGGACAATTTCGATAGGGATTCCTACTCAGCAGCAGAAGAAGGATTTCACCCTGGTTCTTAAAGGAAATATCAGCCTGGCTATGGCTAAATTTCCGCTTGGGACAAGAGGATTCCAGCTTGACATACTGGCCAGGAAACCATTATGGGAACAGGGATTGAATTACGGGCATGGAACAGGGCATGGAGTAGGGTACTGTCTTAACGTACATGAGGGTCCGCAGAGTATAAGTCCTGCAGACAATAAAACTATCATAGAACCGGGGATGCTCATTTCAAATGAGCCGGCAATTTACCGGGAAAGCGAGTACGGAATAAGGACAGAGAATCTTATTTTATGCTATGAGGATGAAGAGACCGATTTCGGACAATTCCTGAGGTTTGATACTGTCTCTTTGTGTTATATTGACAAATCATTGATTGATAAATCATTACTGGAACAAAAAGAGATAGACTGGCTGAACAGGTATCATACGGAAGTTTATGATAGAATAAGCCCGCACCTGACTGAAAGTGAAAAAATGTGGCTGAAAGTTAAAACGGAACCTATCTGATTACATCCTCCATTTGCGTCAAGTCTATTACCGGAAATTCAGTTATCCTGAGTTTAGCGCTGCCGTATGGAACAAGCTGGATCACCTCTGTCCTTCCTTCAGGTTTCACAGGGCTAAGTGGAGGAATATCCGCAGAATTATTTCTCATGCCCCATCCGGGGATCTTCATCCCTCTGGCAGTTATTACAACAGCAGCTTCCTTATCCCAGGCTACATATTTTCCTGAATCCGGAGTCCAGATCATATCTCCCTTGTCTGCAAACGGATACTTTGTTACAGGATTATCAGCTACTTCAAATCCCCTTTCCTGGTTTATGGGATCAATCATCAATCCGTAATTCCATGGACTCATGGAATTTATTTCCCAGTCCACGCTACCTTTGTAACCAAAGTTGTCATAATTGATCTTCACACTTTTATACTCTTTTTCAATTCTCAACGAGAAATAAAGAGGACCGCGAAGGACCGATTCCGAATTATTATACCTTTTTTCTGTTCTTATTTTAAATGGCAACCGCAGGCTGATTATATCTCCGTCATCCCATTTTTCGTTTAATTTGACTGTTGAACCACCTCTCCCTGTTACTGTCTTTCCTTTGAAGCTGATGGCAGAACTATCTGCCCAGCCCGGTATTCTCAGATAGAGAGGGAACCTTATGGATGCGCCTGTACTCACCCTTAATTTTATATCACCTTTAAAAGGATATTCAGTTTCTTCAGTTATGGTTATTTCTATTCCTTTGCCGACTTTTGCCTTTACTGTTGAAGGACTGTATGCCACGGCAATGAGACCATTATCATTTGTAGCCATCCAGAGGCTCTCTGTAAACTTGGGCCATCCCTGATGCATATTTGCAAGGCAGCAGGCAAAGTTTGGCATCAAACCATAAATATTTGAATAGTCTCCGTTTGATGCCCAATCTCTTTTCTGTCCTGTTACGAGCACCTGATTAGTTTGTTGATCGTACTGATGGGCCCACATATCCGGTGTAGTTGTCCCCGGGAGGGAATTGAATGTCAGAAGTTCGAGTCTGTCTGCCAGGCTGTTATCCCCGAAAATAGCATATAGTTCTTCGAGAGAGAACATATATTCAACCACGTTGCACAGTTCTGTTCCGCGGTCAGGGCTTCGGCCTGACAGATGTTCATCACATGAGAACCTGCCTCCTGCCTGGCCATGATTAAGATCGTATTTTCTTATTCCGTCAAAGACAGCATTTTTATATCTCTCGTCACCCGATTGCTGGTACCATAATCCCGGGTATTTTATTGCCATTCCATTGTTTACCCCGTGTGCTGTAAGACCTGTCCATGTTGCAGTTGGAATCCTCTTTTCAGCCAGCGCTGCAGAGTCCCAGGGAAATTTCTCATAATATGCGCTCCAGTCAAAACAGTTTTTCTGAATTGACTCTATTGTTTCCAATATCCATGGCTCGCCTGTCTGACGATACAACCAGTAGCCGGTGACTGCATTTTCCATTGCCCTTACACCACGCCAGTCCCCGTCAGGCCAGTCGGGCGGAGTATCATGCAGATAGCGGAAATACTTTGTCAGTACATCAAGTGCCCGGGCATCCGAAGTGGCCTCATAGTATTGCATCAGGACTTTATTGGCAACTGCCAGCGGCCAGCGGTCCCTGTTTTGTGCAGGGCCATACCAGCCTGTATCATTGCTAGTTGAAAGTATAGGTTCAATCCATGTTTTTACTTTTTCTTTAAGATGTTCATCATCAAGGAGATAAGCAAGAGGGACAAGGCCATCCAGAAAATAGGGACCTCTTTCCCAGGCTTCACTGTCACCTCCGCGCCAGGATGAATTGACGAGGTCAGGCCAGAAATCGTCAATATTTCCTGTTAATCCTGCAGCCTGAGCTTCAAGCTGTGACTTCAGCCATCCTTCCGGCTTTATAGAACCAAGGGGAAGCTTGATATAAGCATTTTGCATCAAGGGCTCAGGATTGCTTTTATAATTGACATTTGTCTGATCAGTTTTACAACCTGAAAGCATAAGGATGGAAACCATCATAAAGGTGAAAATAGTCCTGTTCATAGGTTGATTATTAAAATTCAATATAATTAAGCTCAGGATTTATACTTTGTTTAATATCATCACACTCAATAACCTGCAGCATATCGAACCAGGCGACTCCTGCTGAAGGCATCTGCAGTATGACATTTGTTCTGGGAGGCTGATCGGTATCGTATGGAATTGTAACAATTGTTACAAATTTTTTCCAGTCGCTTTCCATTGCAAACTTTTTGCTGCCTGATTCTCCGAGGGCAATCTCAAACTCCCTGGGTTTTATGCTCTCATTTCCGTCCAATCCCTGCTCCGGATCTGACCTGGCCCAGATTGATATAAGATATTTTCTGCCGTTCATTACAGATACAGGAAAGAACCTGAGCCTGACACCCCTGTTCTCTTCCGGGGTGACAAGCCTGAGAGAGTGGTTTCCCTCAATATGTTCCCTTGAATCAAGAAAATATGTTGCACCTCTGTCGCCGCCGTTGCGCGCATAGCATGATGCAGGCACTCCGGGGCTTGAGATATCTTCAAATCCCGGATCTTTAATAAGGTTACCGGGATAAGGTTTTAAAGTGTCTTTATCAGGCTTAATATCAATAAGATATGCCTGGGATCCTAATGAAGAGATCTGGTCTGTAAAATAACCTGCACTGATGCTGACAGAACGATTTTCGAAAAGAACCCTGGCTTTTCCGGAGATCATTCCTGATATTTTGTACTCAGCCCTCTGTGGAGCATTTGTCTTATTTACTGCCAGAATCATAAGCTGTCCGTTATGAACTGCTGAAGACACAATAATGTCCTGTGACACTGATCTTACAGGGATTGTCTCCTCATCCGAAAGGAGCCATGGAGTCAGTTCCGCGATTTCAACTGCCATCCTGCCGCATTCACTCCAGGTGGCTGTTGATTTCGGAAAGAAATTAAGCCCTTGCCTTATAAAATATTGAATTCCCCTGGCTCCCTTTATTATTGCCTGGTAAGTCATTGATCTTAACTCCTGGAGCGACGGTTCGCGGCTCCACCATTCTCCGCCGCCGAATGCCTGTGGTACTACCCAGATTGGTTTACTGCCTGCAAACTCAGCAGAGAGCTGTCCTGTAATATTACCGACAAATGTTACCGGCATATCAGGTACCGGATAGGGATCGGCCATTACAATATCAAGAGCACCTGAATATAATTTTGATGAGAGGAAAGGAGCCATAAAAACAATTGTGACCGGATGCCAGAGATCATATTCCCTGATTGTTCTGTAAGTTTCTTCCAGGACTTCGGGAGAAATATCCCGCCCGGTCGGTTCATCTGCAATATACCATGCTAGCAAAGCAGGGTGGTCCCTAAATGCAATAACCTCATTTATAAGCAATTCCTTTTTCTGCTCATCACTGATGCCGTCAATCTTAGAGCTTACTCCTCCACCTCCTGAAACTGAAAGAAGATTATAATGTACTTTCATACCCAACTGTGCGCACCGGTCCATATAAGCTTTTCTTTCATTGAAAGTCTCAGGTGATATTTTCTGGTATGGAGAGATCAGGTTAAATCCTTTTACGATCTCTTCCTCAGGCAATGTGGGCTGAACAGGTGAATAACAGTAAAATCCAAAAGGGAAAAACTGTCTTTTATTTACAATAAGACCTCCCGAAAGCCTGTCGGTTTTTACTTCACCTGGCTTATAATTCAGGATAATAAGATCTGCCGAAGCCATGTACTTCGAATCCCTCCCTGATACAGTGATATCAGCAATTACCTTATAATCATCAGGCTGAAGATTAAATTTAAATGGTATCCTTAACAGCTTTTTCCCCGGCATGCCTTTCCATGTTGTTAATTCATTGCTGCCTGATGTCACCGATACTTCTATTTTATTGTAAATCAGGTTTTGAGGAACATGAAGAATCATTTCAGCCTCATTTTCAAATGAATAGAAACTCAGTCTGGAGTTCATCAAAAATGATATGCTATCAATAATCTGACAATATCCATCAGTGCTTATCATAATTGCAAGAAGCAATATAAAAGCAGTTACCGGAATTCTTTTCATGGTTTTTCTTATCAGTTATTTTCCGATTTAAAAATACTCACTTTTAGTTATAATCAGATAAAATGGACAATCAACCGGATGTAGTTTTCTTAAGAGACTAAACTTATAAGCTAAAAAAGCTATATCTTTAAAAGTATAATTATTTTTTGTGCAATTAAATTCTTAATAATGTAAAAAGCAGTGTTTGATTATTTTAGTCTTAAACTAATTGGAAATCATTCTATAAGATGGTCCCTGGTGATTGCATTCTTTTGTTTTGCGGGAATTGTTCCTTCGAAGGCGCAGCAGCAATATTCAAGATTTGGTCACCTCACGGTTGATGATGGTTTATCGAGTAACCGCGTACGGTGTCTATACAGAGATAGTAAAGATTATCTTTGGATTGGAACCGAGGAAGGCCTTGATAAATACAATAGTTATGAGATTAAAAAATACAATTTTAATGAAAATCAACCCGGCTCGATCAGCAATAATAATATAATATGTATCTATGAGGACAGGGAAAGAAATCTGTGGTTTGGCACTGTTAATGGTCTAAATTTATTCGATCCGGTTAAAGATAATTTTAAAGTATTTAAAAACAATCCTGGCGATAAAACAAGTATAAACAGCAACTACATTAGCGGTATTACCGAAGATAAAGATGGAAATCTTTGGATTGTTACAGGGGAGAATTGCCTGAATAAATGGGATTCTAAGACTCAGAGTTTTATTAGATATCAATTTGAGAATGAGAAGGTTTATTTAAACTCCCGCCCAGCGAAAATGATTGCAACTGATTCAAAAGGATACCTTTGGTTAGTTTCTCTGAGCCGGGGAATCCTCCGTTTTGATTCGGAATCGGGCATTTTTACCAAATTTGAAGATGCGTCTGTTGATTTAGGAAGCGATTGTTTTAAAAGCTTATATATTGATAATCAGGATAAAATATGGATTTCAACAGATGGTAACGGATTCTTTTCTTATGATCCGTCAACCAATAAATTTGAACAGTTCGGATCAACAGGAGATGGGAAAGGAACCAATCAAAAGGTTATTCTTGATATCCTGCCGGATGACGAACAACATTTATTGCTCGCGGTTGATCAGGGAGGGATAAACCGTTTTAGCAAAATATCCAAAACTTTTGAGTATTTCATGTATGATAATACAAATGATGAAGGTCTAAATAACAACGGAATCTGGTGTTTTCACAGAGACAGGGAAGGAATTTTATGGATAGGGACCTCCGGCGGCGGGGTTAATTATTATAATCCTAAAAACTATAAGTTTAGAATATTTAAATATAATGGCAGTAATCCAAATTCGTTATCGTATAATAATGTCATCTGTTTTTTTGAAGATCATCAGGGATTGATCTGGATAGGTACCGATGGAGGAGGGGTTAATGTCTACGATCCTGAAACAGGCAGATTTACGATATTTAAGCACGAACCTTCCAACCCAAATAGTATAAGCGGGAATGCTGTACTTTGTATTACAGAAGATAAGGATAATGATATCTGGATTGGTACCTGGGATGCCGGTCTTAACCGGTATGATAGAAAAACAGGAAGTTTTTTTCATTACTTGCCCGATAAAAATAATCCATCAAGCATTTCAGGCAGAACCATTTGGAATATTGCTATAGATAAAAATAATACATTATGGTTAGGCACTTTTAATGTTGGTACCGATTTATTTGACAAAAACAATGGAGTGATAAGACGATTCAGAAATAACCCGGATGATCCCAAAACGATTTCTGGTAATATAGATTGGATATTTTTTAAAGATTCTGAAAAAAATGTGTGGATTTCTACGACAACCGGGCTAAACTTCTTTGACGACAAAACTAATTCATTCAGGAAATATAATTTCCAGAATAATGTTGTATCTGCATTCTATAAAGATAAGGACGGGAATCTATGGGTAGGAACCAGTACAAATGGAATATATTTTTGTAAACCTGATGGAGCCATTATATATACCTATGATATTTCCAGCGGTTTGCCAAGCAATATGATTCAGGCAATTATTGAAGATAATGGTGGTAATATCTGGATCTCCAGCAATGGTGGTATCAGCCGGTTTGATCGTAAAACTCAGAAGTTCAGGAATTATTCGAAAGAAGATGGTTTACAGGGCAACCAGTTTAAGCAGCAATCTTTTCTTAAAACAAGTAAAGGAGAAATATATTTTGGCGGATACAATGGGTTTAACTCCTTTAGCCCTGACAGCCTGAAAGATAATGACTTCATCCCTCCCGTTTATATCACAGATTTCCAAATATTCAATAAACCAGTGATTTATTCAGTTCCCGGAGGCCAATTTCAGACACACATCAATGAAGCAAAAGAAATTACTCTGAATTGGAGACAATCGGTCTTTTCATTTTCGTTTGCTGCCATTAATTATACCTTTCCTGAAAAAAATCAGTATGCTTATATGATGGAAGGTTTTGAAAAAGAGTGGAATTATACCAATGCCTCCAGGCGATATGTCACATATACTAACCTTGACCCCGGTGAATATACTTTTAAAGTAAAAGCCTCAAATAATGATGAACTTTGGAATGAAAAGGGAGTGTCATTACGAATAATCATTTTGCCTCCGTGGTGGAACACATTGTGGTTCAGAATTACTATTATCAGCACATTAATCTTCATGCTTGCTTTTATTTTTCTTTCGCGTATCCGACATTTGAATAATCAGAAGATAATGCTGGAAAAATTAGTTGCAACAAAAACTGCAGAATTATTTGAACTCAATGCCTCAAAAGATAAATTCTTTTCAATCATTGCACATGACCTGCGAAGCCCATTAAGCGCATTTGTTGGCGCTACTCAGATACTCACTGAAGATATTCTGACAATGGAAAAGGAAGAGATTATGGATATTACGATGAGTATGAAGACATCAGCCACAAATATATATAGCCTGCTTGAAAATCTTCTTGAATGGTCACGGCTGATGCAGGATCGGATGGATTTCCTTCCTGAAAGGTTAAACCTTAAGAAAAAAATTGAAGAATGTACGGATATCTTGTCTGAATATTCAAGAAAAAAGGGAATTGGAATAGCAATTAATATCCCTGATGAAATGGAGGTTTTTGCTGATAACCATATGTTTGATTCCGTCATCAGGAACCTGGTTTCCAATGCGATAAAATTTACCCCTGTCGGAGGAAAAGTAAGCGTGACAGCTGATTTTAAAAGTGATAATTCCATTGAGGTTGAAATCAGTGATTCCGGAATTGGTATGACCCCGGAATTGAAAAACAAACTGTTTCTGCTGAGTGAAAAGACCAGCCGGAAAGGAACAGATGGAGAACCGAGTACAGGGCTTGGGTTACTGCTATGCAAAGAATTTATTGAAAAACATGGTGGGAAGATATGGGTTGAAAGTGAATCTGGCAAAGGAAGTATTTTTAAATTTAAGCTTCCTTTAAATATAAATCCTTCTGTATGAGACTTATTAAGGCAGGAGTTCATCATTGTTTAGTGATTGCATTCTTTTGTTTTGCAGGAATTGTTCATTTGCAGGCACAGCCGAAATATACAA
>JAPLDX010000098.1 GCA_026391215.1 Bacteroidia bacterium | reverse complement strand
CAGCAGGATTCTCTTCTCAGTGCAGTTGAGCAGGGTACGATCACATTGATTGGCGCTACCACGGAGAATCCCTCATTCGAGGTCATATCCCCCCTCCTTTCCCGCTGCCAGGTCTATGTTTTGAATCCTTTAAGCAAGGATGAACTTCTGGAATTACTGGACAAAGCATTGAAAAAGGATATATTCCTGGTAGCTTACGATATTGAAATTGCTGAACATGAGGCTCTTCTGCGTTTTTCAGGGGGAGATGCCCGAAAGCTGTACAATGCACTTGAGCTGGTTGTCTCTTCCGAAGCCGATTCAGCAGGTTCAGGAAAGATAATTATTACGGATGAAAAGGTGCTGACTCATGTCCAGAAGAATCTTGCCCTCTATGACAAGAATGGCGAACAGCATTATGATATCATTTCTGCTTTTATCAAATCATTAAGGGGAAGCGATCCCAACGCAGCGGTATACTGGCTGGCCAGAATGGTCGCAGGAGGTGAGGATCCGAAATTCATTGCCAGAAGGATGGTGATCCTTGCAGCCGAGGATATCGGTCTGGCAAATCCAAATGCCCTTCTCCTCGCACAATCCTGCTTTGAAGCAGTCAATGTCATCGGTTGGCCTGAATCAAGGATCATTCTTTCAGAGGCAGCAGTATATCTGGCGACTTCCCCAAAGAGCAATGCATCATACATGGCAATTGAAAATGCGACTGAGGCTGTCAGGGATAATGGTGATCTGCCAGTGCCCCTGCATATCAGGAATGCCCCGACAAAGCTCATGAAAGATCTGGGTTATCATAAGGATTATAAATATGCCCATAGTTTTGAAGGTAATTTCATACTTGAGAATTACCTGCCTGAGGAATTAAAAGGCACCAAATTTTATGTGCCGGGGAATAATCCGAAGGAGGATGAGATCAGAAAGAGGCTCAATAAACTTTGGAAAGATATTTACGATTACGACAAAACATAAAGGCTCAACAGTGCAACGGCACAACGGCGCAAAGGCGTTATAAGATCAAGATTGTATGATCGATTTTTCATACGGCACAATATTTAATTATTTTTTTAACTTTACGATGGAATGAATAAAAGCCCGATAAATATCCCCGGCATCAGGTACGGAGAAACAGATAATTTTCTTTTAATAGCAGGACCATGTGTCGTGGAAAGCGAGGAAATTGTCTTTCAGATTGCCGAACACCTTATAAAGCTATCTGAGAAATATCAGCTTCCTTTAGTATTTAAAGCATCTTACAGAAAGGCAAACAGGTCAAAGATAGATTCTTTTTCAGGTATAGGAGATGAAAAAGCTCTAAAGATCCTTGCCAGTGTAAGAGAGAAGTTTTCAATCCCGGTAATAACGGATATTCACAATCCGCCGGAAGCTGAATTAGCAGCTCAGTATGTTGATGTATTGCAGATACCTGCTTTTCTCTGCAGGCAGACTGACCTGCTTGTAGCTGCAGCCAGAACAGGCAGATGGATCAACATAAAGAAAGGACAATTTTTATCGGGATCGTCGATGAAATTTGCCGTGGAAAAAGTAAGGGATTCAGGCAATAATAATATTATGGTCACAGACCGCGGCAATATGTTTGGTTATCAGGACATTGTGGTTGATTTCAGGAATATCCCCTTAATGAAGAAAACCGGAGTCCCCGTAATAATGGATATTACACATTCACTGCAGCAACCCAACCAGGAGGCAGGTATATCAGGCGGAATACCTGAAATGATCGAGACCATCGGCAAAGCTGCAATCAGCGTTGGCGCTGATGGTATTTTCATAGAAACCCACCCTGATCCGGCATCTGCAAAGTCTGACGGAGCCAATATGCTCATATTAAGTGATATGGATAAACTTTTAAATAAGCTCGTTGCTCTTAGAAAAACAATAAATTCCTTCAATTCTTAAACATTAATTTTAAATTTTATGAAAAAACTATTTTTGATTACAACATGTCTTCTTGCAGTTGTTGCGATAAATGCACAATCACTTGATGAGATTGTGAAAAATTATTCAGCTGCCAATAAGCTGGATCAAGTCTCCAACAAGCAAACTATAAAGATCTCTGCCAATATGTCGATGATGGGCATGGAGATGCCCATGGAGATGTGGATGAAAAAACCAAACAAGATCAAGACTGTCACCAACATGAACGGACAGGAGATGATTCAGGTTTTTGACGGGGAAAAAGGATATACTGTCAATCCGATGATGGGTTCAACCGACCCTGTTGAAATGACCCCGGAGCAGGTAAGCGATATACAGAAAAACAACATATTCCAGAACTACCTGGATACTTATCTGAAGAAAGGACAACTGACTCTTGAGGGAGAAGAAAGTGTCAATGGCAAACCTGCTTTTAAAATCAAGGCTACCCTCGATGGAGGAACCAGTGCATCTTTATTCATTGACAAAGATTCATACCTTCTTTTGAAGACGACCACAGATGTAACCCAGGGAGGAATGGCTATGACAATTGAATCTGTTCCGTCAGACTATACGGATAACAACGGAGTCTTTCTACCAATGAAGACCACCAGTACTGTCAGCGGAATGGATATGGAGATCGTCACAACCTTCACAAAAGTAGAGGTTGATGTACCGATTGATGACGCTGTGTTTAAAATCAAGTAACCCCCCTAGCCCCCCTAAAGGGGGGTTAAAACCCAATAGATAAGGGGATTAGATATTAAAGCAGGGGCGCAAAGATTTGCGCCCCTGTTTTAATTGCAGCCGGCCTGTAAGCCGGATTCTGTATGGTTTTCCATCATTTATCTTGTCCCGTCATCACTGGCGGGATCATACGACCTACCCCCCGGCATCGGACGAGCAGTCCTCAGCGCCGGTATACATGGTCTTTCAACCCATAAGGTGTACGGCGTCCGGAGTTACCACCGGAACCGGTGAGCTCTTACCTCACCTTTTCACCCTTATTCCGATTTTCCGTAGGAAAACCTGAACGGTTATTTTCTGTTACACTACTAAACCCTCGCAGGTTTCTTCCCGTTAGGAAGTATGGTGCTCTCTGTTGTCCGGACTTTCCTCCCCGAGTACTCGGGGCGATGGAACAGCCTGCTGCGCTACAAATTTACGCAAAAATGAGTGAATAGTAAAATTGGTTATTTTTGAGGACTGTAAATAACTGAAGAGGTACGACGGTACAATGGTACAATGGCACAACGGCACAAGGGTTCAACGGAATAAAGAATGAAAGAATTGGCCAATATCAATATAGAGGATTATAATTATGATCTTCCAGAGGAGCGGATAGCGCAGTTTCCGACCAAGGAGAGAGATAAATCACAGCTGCTGATATATAATAAAGGTGTCATTTCAAAAGAAATTTTCTGCAATATTCATAAATATCTACCAAAAAACTCCATCCTCGTTTTCAACAATACCAGGGTGATCAGGGCAAGGCTGCTCTTCCAAAAAGATACAGGGGCAAAAATTGAGATATTATGTCTTAACCCTTTATCGCCGGCGGATTATGAAACGGCATTTGGTTCTGGCGGACCAGTTGAATGGAAATGCCTTATAGGTAACCTTAAGAAATGGAAAAGCGGTTTCATTAATTCATGTTTTAAGCACAAGGGAATCCATTACAACCTATCTGCTGAAAAGATCAGCTCTGAAGGAGATGCATGGAGGATACGTTTCAGATGGGATCCTTCAGGTGTCAGTTTTGCAGAAGTGCTTGAATCCCTGGGACATATTCCTCTTCCACCCTATGTAAAGCGTGAGGATGTCAGGGACGATTACATCAGGTACCAGACTGTGTACTCAAAAAAAAATGGATCAGTTGCAGCCCCGACAGCTGGTCTGCATTTTACAAAAGAGGTACTTGACAAAATTCATACTAAAGGTATCAAGTCCACCAAGGTAACATTACATGTCGGCGCAGGTACTTTTCAGCCAATCAAGACAAGGGATATCTCAAGGCACAAAATGCATTGCGAGCATTTTTTTGTAACCAAGGAGAATATTAAAACTCTTTTAAACGTAAGAGAAAGGATTATTGCCGTTGGCACAACAAGTGTAAGGACGCTTGAAAGCCTTTACTGGTTAGGTGTAAAAATATACTTTAATCCTGATGTCATTTATTCTGAACCTGTTATCGGACAATGGGAATGGATGGACATGAAGAATGAAATCAGCTTTGAGGAATCTGCCACCGCGCTTTTGAATTCCATGAAAAGAAGCAATAAACGATTTATAAGCGCTTCCACTAATATAATGATAGTACCCGGTTACAGGTTCAGGGTAATCAGTGGTATGATAACAAATTTTCACCAGCCAAAAAGCACTCTGCTCCTGCTGATATCGGCATGGGTAGGAAATGACTGGAAGAAAATCTATAGATATGCCATTGAAAATGGATTCAGGTTTCTGAGCTACGGTGATGCTTCCTTATTAATATAATTCGATCCGGTTATGTCTGATATCATTTCTTATTTTTAACAGTATTACTATTTGCTTTTGATATTTAAGTGATTTTTTGTTTATTAGCACAAAATTTTTTTTGATATGGAAGACAATAAAGTGGTAATGCAGGTGCAGGCCATATTCAGATTCTTTATGGCATTGTTTTACCTCGGGGCAGGTACATTTCTGCTGTTTTTTGCCAAGAATTTCCAGATTAATAAAGCCCTGCTTAATTTAGTCGGCGGAACATTTCTTTTTTATGGAATATACAGAATATACAGAGCTTCAGTAAGTATTTATAAGCTCTTTTTTGCAAAAGAAAATAATCCTGAATGATCTTATGCTGATTTTTGTGCAGTTATAAATGGCCAGAAATCCGTCTTGGCATATACTTTGCGGTACAGCATTTGATAAGTTTATTAAAAATTAAGAATATGATCATAGCGACATTTATTCAAAATTTTATTATTATTGCGTGCCGTAAGTTATTTGCCGTCACCAGAATTAAAGTGGACAGATCATTTATTAAAAATCTCAATTCAGTATCACGTTATCTCGCGCTGGGATTACTTGTTTTTTTTATTTCCTGCAAAGGCAAAACCACTGAATTAAATGAGACTCCGACCAGGGGCAATATAGAGATAGCGGCAGATGAGTCCTTCAAGCCTCTGATTGATACTGAGGTATTTACATTTACGAATTTATATGTCAACGCAAAGATCAAGCCAGAGTATAAGCCTGAATATGATATCATAAATGATTTTATGAACGATTCAGTTAAAGTTATAGTAACAAGCAAGAGATTAACTGAAGACCAGATTCAATACCTGAGAGATACTCTGATTATAGCTCGTACAACCACCTTTGCCTGGGATGCACTGGCCCTGGTTACCAATAAGGAGAATAATGACACGCTTATTAGCTATAATGATATCAGGGATATTTTTCTTGGCAGCAAAGTGCAATGGAAGGATCTTGATCCAAAATCAAAGCTGGGTGACATCAGTGTTATCTTTGATAATACCAAATCAGGCAACATAAGATATTTTAAAGAGCTTTTTGAGATAACAGATAATCTGCCAGTCAATTTTTATGCGGTAAAAAGTAATTCGGAGGTCATTGATTTCGTTTCAAGAAATCGTGATGCAATGGGTATTGTGAGCGTAAACTGGATAAGTGACAGGGATGATTCGCTGAGCAGGAGCTTTATTAATAAAGTTAACATCGTTGCTGTTTCACAGCAATTTATAAACGATGGGACATATTATCGTCCGGATCAGGGATTCATTTACACGAAAACATATCCTTTTATCAGAGAAATATATCTTATCTCAAGGGAAACTTTTAAGGGTCTTGGATCAGGATTTATTCAGTGGGCAACCGGCGAGCAGGGACAAAGAATTGTTCTTAAGTCAGGTCTTGTTCCGGCAACGATGCCTATCAGGCTTGTACAGATAAAGACAGAATAGAAAAGATAAAAGATAAAAGTAAAAAGACAAAAGACTAATAAAAGTGGTTTTTTAAGAAGTAAAAAATTTGTATAATTGATTTTAAAATAAAATTTTAGCTATGAGACGTTCATTATCCAAAAAAGGTTTATTCCTGACAGTTGTCTTTGCAGGACTGGCAGCAATCACTAACCAGGCACAGGACCTGAACTCTGCTTTGCTTCTTACAAAAAGCGAGCAGTATGATAAAGCCGGAGAAATGCTGCAGCAGCTGATTCAGAAAGAACCTTCAAACAGCAAATATTATTTTTATCTCGGAGAGAATACCCTTATGGATTACTATGCTGATACAATATCCAATTCCCTTGAACTGGCAATAAAGGATGCAAAGGAAATCTACCAGAAAGGTGTCAGTGCCAATGCAAATGATCCGCTTAATTACACCGGACTTGCAAAAGTAGCAATGATGACCGGGGATGATAAGACAGCGACTGAGATGCGTACAAAGGCCAGGAGTTATCTGCCTCCTTATAAGAAAATCAAGAAGATTATTCCCCCGGCCAAGGAATATGCTTTTGCACTGGCAAAAATTGCTGAGTCATATATAAAGGAGAAGGATGTTGATACATCTGCTGCTCTTCCACTAATAAGGGAGGCTATCAAGATAGATCCAAAAAATCCTGAGATATTCCTGATAGCTGGTGATATTTATATCCTGGCTAATGACGGCTCCAATGCAATCAGAAATTACAACCTAGCACAGTTTGCTGATCCTACCTCTCCTACTGCAGCCATGAAGATCGGGAGCATTTATGTAAGAGGGAAAAGCCTGAATGCTGCAATTCCGTACTTTGAGGAAGCAATTGGTCTGGATGCTAACTTCGCTCCTGCATACAGGGAGCTCGGACAGCTTTACTGGATGGCCCAGAGGCTTGATCAGTCAAAATCAAACTATAAAAAGTACCTTGAACTGAGTCAGGGAAATATACCGGCTCAGACCAGATACGTTACTTCTCTTTTTTATGCAGGCGACTATACTGAAGTAATTAAGAATGTAGAAGAGATCCTGGCAGTTGACAAATCAAGGTCATTCCTGAACCGTCTTGCCGGTTATTCCTATTATGAGATGAAGAATCCAGATTACGGCAAAGCATTTTCATATATGGAAGAACTTTTCAAAACCGTAACGGAAGACAGGATCTTATGGAAAGACCATCATTACATGGCCAGAATACTGATGAAGAAGAACCAGAATTACTCAAAGATGCTTGATGAGCTTTCAACCCAGGAGCAGCAGCTTACCAGGGAACAATCAAAATATGCATCTGCTTCTGCAGCCATGAAACCTAAAATCAAACCTACCGTTGATGATCTTACGACAAAGGTTGCTAAGCTGAAGACCGATATTGCAAATGCCAACAAGGAACTGGACAGGGGATTCAGCGAATATGTAAAAGTCCTTGAAATGAAGCCTCAGGACAAAGGTGTGATCAGTGAAATGGCAAGTAATTATTATTCAAACAAACGTTATGAAGAGGCTGCGAAGACATGGGTTAAGCTCATAAATCCTGCTAATGAAAAAGCTGAAGAATATATGCAGATCGGAAGAGCATATTATAATGGAGACAGATATAAAACTGCCGATTCAGTATTTAATGTTGTTATAAAGAAATGGCCGGATCATATTGCTGCTTATGTATGGATTGCCCGTACATATTCGAAAATGGATCCAGATTCAAAACTGGGACTCGCAAAACCTAAGTTTGAAAAAGTTCTTAATGTTGCCAAGGTTGATTCTCTGAAAAATGATGGAGAAATAGTTGAGGCTTGCGGTTACCTTGGTTATTATCATATGATGGCTGACAATTATAGCCAGTCAAAAGAGTATTATGACCGCATGGTAAGCCTGGATCCCAATAACAAAGAAGCTAAAATAAGGGGTTACAACGGCATCGGATCACTTGAACTGAGAATGGCTTCAAATGAAAAGACAAATGAAGGCAGGCTTCCATATCTTTCTAAATCAGCTGATGCTTATAACAAGATACTGGCAATTGATCCGAATAATGCCTCCGCAAAAAACCAGGTAAATTACATTCATGAATTTGAAGCATCAGTAAGAAAGGGTATTAACCCTAATGAGATAAAAGGTGTTGTAAAGGATGCTGCAACCGGAAAGGTAATAGCTTATGCATCCATCAGGGTTAAAGATACTGCCGCCGAGAATCTTACCAATTCCAAAGGGGAATACAAATTTGAGATACCCCAGGGATCTGAAGTGCTTTTAATCAGCGCTACAGGATATACAACGAAAGAGATTCCCATTACAAAATCAAGGGTGTATAACGTTTCTCTTGAGAAATAAATTTAAGCGGGGCTGAATTTTTTCAGGTAAAAGAACAGGGTATCGGGTTGTTTAACGGTCTTTCTGATTGAGAATATTAACAAAAACTCAACATAAAGCTCAATAATATTTTATACATTGTTTGAAGAAAATAACTGATAATATATATATTTGCAAATTGTTAAATCTTAAACCTAAACAAATCGATAAAAATGAGTAAACAAGGAGGTTCATTTAAAGAGACGCTGCAGAATATTTTCGCAGCCAGTGTTATTTTAATAGCATTTGTGGTATCCGAATTATTGTTCGAAAGTTTAATGGGTAATCCGGTTAACTTTGAAGGCGGTAATCATGATGGACAAGCGCTTGAAGGCAATTTTCTTGGTATTATTTACAGAGGGGGTTTTATTGTTCCCATTCTTATGACATGCGTTCTGACCCTTATCATTTTCATTTTTGAAAGGATTATCACACTTTCAAGGGCAAAAGGAAAAGGAAAGATAAACTTATTTGTACGTAACCTCCGGCAATTGCTTGCAGAAGATAAAATTGAAGAAGCAATGGAAGCATGCGACAAGCAGAAAGGTTCTCTGGCAAACGTCATGAGAGCAGGGTTGTCCCGTTACCGTGACCTGCAGCAGGACAAAGAGCTTGAAAAAGATCAGAAGATCCTTTCTATCCAGAAATCATTTGAAGAAGCTACAGCTCTTGAGCTGCCGATGCTTTCAAAAAACATGGTTATCTTCTCTACACTTGCTTCAATATCCGTGCTGATCGGTCTTATAGGTACAGTGCTTGGTATGATCCGTGCATTCGCCGCTCTTGCTCAATCAGGAGCTCCTGATGCACTTGCTCTTTCACAGGGTATATCCGAAGCTCTTGTTAATACAGCTTTCGGTATCACAGGATCAACCCTGTCAATCCTTGCGTTCAACTATTTCTCCTCATCCATTGACGCATATACATTTAAAATTGATGAAGCAGGTTTCAGTCTGACACAAAGTTTTGCAGCATCACTGAAAGGTAAATAAATTTATTCTTTTGGTTTAAATAAGATAAATAAAAACTATAATGCCAAAGATTAAATTACCAACCAAACAACCCCGTATCGACATGACACCGATGGTCGACACATTTTGTGTGGTTTTAACATTTCTTATGCTCACCACCCAGATGAGGCAACCAGAACCGGCCACAATTGATACACCCTTCTCGATATCTGAAACACCCACACTTGATTTCAATATGATGACTTTCCTGGTTTCACCTGAGGGTAAAGTATTCATGAATTTTGATAACGGACCCGACACCATTCTTCAATTCAGGCCTAAAATCCTGGCTGAGATGGGCAAAAGGTACGGAATTGAATTTACTGAGAAACAGCTGAGAGAGTTTGAAAAAATTCCTTCTTCAATGGGCGTTCCTATTATGGATATGCAGGCATTCCTGAATGCCAAGGATAACGCTTCCAGAAAGGTATACCAAGTGGGTATCCCACTGGATTCAACTGATAATCAGATGGCAATGTGGGTATTCTATGCGCGCCAGGTTAACCCGAATATCCAGGCATGTATTAAGGGAGATTCCAAGACACCATTCCCGGCTGTCAAGAAAGTACTGGATATACTGCAGGAAATGAAAGTAAAAAGGTTTAATCTGGTTACGAATCTTGAAGCAGCTAAAATAAACCTAGAAGAAATACAACAGTGATATGGCAGAGATAATTCAAGAGGAAAAAGGTAAAGGCGGAAAAAAGAGAGCTAAGAAAGTTGTCCCGCATATTGATATGACACCTATGGTTGACCTGATGTGTCTGCTGATCACATTCTTTATGCTTGCAAACTCATTAAATAAAGCAAAGATAATGGAGATTGTGCTTCCCGACAGGCTCAATGATCCGAATCAGGAGGCTCCGAGGATTTCAGCGAGCCGTACTCAGAATATTATCCTTGGTCCGGAAAACAAAATCTACACCTATCCGGGAACTGTGAAGCCGGAAGATTTTAATAATCTGCCACCGCTCAGAGAAACTGATTTCAGCGCTACAGGCATTAGACAGATCCTTCTGGGATGGAACAAAACATTGTTCAAAAAGATTGCTGATTTCAATCAGCAGGTCATTTCAGGGAAAATTGAGATTTCCCAGGATTCTGTCCGAGGGGCAATAAGCCATTTGAAAAAAGTTGATGACACAGGTCCTATTGTGCTTATAAAAGCATATAAAGAAGCTAATTATGGAAATTTCGTGGATATCCTCGATGAGATGAATATCTGCGGGATTGCTGTTTTTATGTTTGTTGATATCACATGGTATGAAGAGAAAATGGTGGAGGCTGCCATGGGCGTTGTTTCCACTTCGGCAACTTCATCCAATTAACCCGTAAACTTGAAAAGAAATGGCAAAAGAAAAGATCACTGTTCCTAACTTCGATGATATAGTTTTCGAGATCAGGAATAAAGAGTACGGAGCTTACAGATTGCGTAAGAAATACAACCGCAATATTCTTATCGCAACCCTTATCGGGGTAATCATATTATCAACTGCGATAATCACGCCATACCTGAACGCAAAAGCTGTCGAAAACAAGACAAAGAGGGCAGAAAGACAGGTGGAAATTAAAATGGAGAACCTGGATCAGCCAACAGATGTGGTTGCGCCTCCCCCTCCGCCTCCGCCTCCCCCTCCGGAAGCCGTGCAGCAGGCAAGATATGTACCGCCGGTAGTTGTTGATTCTGTTAGACCTGAAGAAACAACACAGCTTATGACAGCTGATGATGCACAGGTTACAGTTCAGAACGAAGAAGTAGTTGAATATGTTGAACCTGTCAAGGAAGAAGTACAGGAGGAAGAAGCTGATCCCGAGCCTTTCGTAGTGGTTGAAGAGATGCCAATGTTCCCCGGTGGAGACGTAGCACTGCTGACATATATTATGGAACATACCAACTACCCTGAAGTTGCCAAGGAAAACAACATACAGGGAAGAGTAATTGTAAGGTTCTGTGTTACTTCTAAAGGAGGTGTTAACCAGGTCAGCATCCTCAAAGGTGTTGATCCTGAACTTGACGCTGAAGC
>JAPLDX010000071.1 GCA_026391215.1 Bacteroidia bacterium | reverse complement strand
GGATAAATTCACCCTTAACGAAATGCAACTTCAGAAAGACGATATCATATATATTTCCAGCGATGGTTTCTCAGATCAGTTTGGCGGACCTGATAACAGGAAATTCTTCTCACACAGATTCCGTGATTTATTGTTAAGCATCTCCGGCAAGCCGATGAATGAGCAAAATGATATCCTGGGAAGAACAATAGAAGAATGGATATACTTTGGCGGAAAAAAATATGATCAGACCGACGATATAACTGTTCTGGGGATGAGAATTGGATTTGATGTAACACCCGGGTCTATAAACCACAGTTGACAGGACTCATTACATTTAACATACATCATCAACTAACAAGCTTTTAACTCCGGATTTTGGTGGTCAATTTATTCCGGCAACTTTAGTCGGGATCAAATGTCAACTTCGTCTCAGATTACAGGAGGTTTCGCCAGATTTGGTCATTTAATCCCTAAAAGTATAAGCCATTCTTTCAATTTGATCCTGGGTGAATGATTATTAATTTGTGTTATATAAATGTCTTTCATAACTTTAACATAATGAATAACTGCAATGGCTAGCATCATCCCTGGTTCCGAATACGACATCTTCATCAGCTACCGGCAGAAAGACAACAAACATGATGGTTGGGTTACCGAGTTTGTTGATAATCTGAAAGGAGAACTGGAGGCGACATTCAAGGAAGATATAAGTGTTTACTTTGATATTAATCCTCATGACGGACTTCTGGAGACACATGATGTTGATGCTTCCTTGAAGGAGAAACTGAAATGTCTGGTATTCATTCCAATTATCTCACGAACATATTGTGATCCGAAATCATTTGCATGGGAACATGAGTTTAGAGCATTTGTTGAATTTGCCTCTCAGGATCAATTTGGTTTGAAAGTTAAATTACCGGGTGGTAATATAGCTAACAGGGTACTTCCTATTCAAATACACGAGCTTGATGCAGACGACAGGAAACTTGTTGAGAGCGAGCTTGGAGGGTTTTTAAGAGGAATAGAATTCATTTATAAAGAACCAGGAGTTAACAGACCGCTCAATCCAAATGATGATGAGAAAAAAAACCTGAGCAACACATTGTATAAGAATCAGATCAACAAGGTTGCCAATGCCATTAAGGAGATAATAACTGGATTAAAAAATCCGGACAGGGAGGGGAAAGGAATATTAAAAGATATTAATGAGGAAAAGCCATCGATCAGAAAAAATCTGAAAACGAAAATCATTGCTTGTACTTTAATCTTGTTTGCACTAATAGTTCTGGGATATTTCATTATCCCAAAACTGATAAAACCAGATGAACAACTTGAAAAATCAATAGCCGTACTACCTTTCATAAATGATAGCCCTGACCAGGAAAATACTTATTTTATCAATGGAATCATGGATGAGATAATCAATAATCTCCAAAAGATCAGTGATTTCAGCAGGGTTTTACCAAGGACATCTGTTGAACAATTCAGAGGTGAGGCTAAACTTACTATTTCTGAAATAGCAAAGAAACTGAAAGTGAATTACGTTGTTGAAGGCAGCGGACAGAAATACGGCAATAAATTTGTTCTCCGGGTAAAATTAATTGCTGCCGATAATGAAAAGCCTATCTGGGGTAAACAATATGAAAAGGAGATCCATACAACAAGTGATCAAATAAGCATACAAAGTGAAATTGCCCAATCTATTGCCTCAGCGTTAAAGGCTTCAATAACTCCCGAAGAGAAAAAGCTAATTGAAAAGACACCTACTACAAACCTCACTGCATATGATTTTTACAAGAGAGGAAGGGAAGAATATTTAAAGTATTGGTTAAATAATGATAACAGAGAGGCATTGCAGAAAGCTGAAGATCTATATCACCAGGCTTTGCAGTATGATTCAACTTATGCTCTGGCATATACAGGATTAGCCAGGATTTATTGGAACAAACATTATTTCCAGTATTATCTGTCAAAGAATTCTATGGATTCTGTCCTCATCCTATGTGATATTGCTCTTTATTACGATAATCAGCAGGCTGAAGCATATACTTTAAAGGGAACATATTATCGTGAAACCGGTAAACCAGAAAAAGCCATTGAAGAATTTGACAAAGCCATTGAATATAATCCCAACGATTGGATGGCTTACCATTGGAAAGGAGATTTCTATTATGAAACCGACTGGGTTAATTATATTTATTATCTCCAAAAAGCTGCGTCTATTAACCGCGGAGAAGAATTACCTGGATTATTATCGCTAATTGGTTATGCTTATAATAGTGCAGGATTTCCTGAGAAAGCTAAGCAATATTATCAGGACAAACTGAAATTGGATGGCGATTCAGCAAATTATTATTCTGAGTTAGCCCAGTATGAAAACTGGATTGAAAATTTCCTTAAATCTATCGAATTTGGGATAAAGGGTTATGCGATAGATTCAACCAATGCAACTACTTTATTAACTTTAGGAGAGGACTATGCAGAACTTGGTCGGTACGAAGAATCATTAAGATATTATAAACAATACATAGAAAGATCCAAAACTCAGGGAGATGAGTGGTTTATGGTCAGAATGCATCGTATTGGATATATTTACTCGCAAAATGGGAATAGAGAAGAGGCTAAATACTATTTCAATAAACAAATAAATTACTGTAACAGGAGCATTGAATTAGGTCGACCATATGCACAAATGTTATATGCATATTATGATCTTGCAGGTGTTTATGCTTTCATAGGAGATAGGGTTAAAGCATATGGGAATTTACAGATTTTTAATAGAAAACCAATAATGTCCTTCTGGATGGTTTCACTAATAAAGACAGATCCATTATTCAACAGCATCAGAAATGATCCAGAATTTCAACAGATTGTCAAAGATATTGAAGCCAAATATCAAACTGAGCATGAAAGAGTAAGGAAATGGCTTGAAGAGCAGGGGATGCTTTAACCATATTCAATGATTTTACTTATAAGATTTCATAATAAATCCACTCCCAGATTCATCAATAATATCACAAAACCTGGCGCATAAAAAAAGACACTTTTTGTAAGTGTCTGATTTTCATTGTGACCCAGCTGAGATCGAACCAGCAACACACTGGTTCTAAATTATGATTATAAAATCCGTCCTTCTTTGACCACTTCAGAAGAAGGTCTGAAAACGAAGAACATACATTTGGAAGCAACAAGGATAAAACTCTGGATTTTAAAAACTGACTTATAACTGCATCAATGTTCATCAGTTTTAGTGTTTATTAATTATGTGGCTAAAAATAAACTTGACTTTGGTTTAAACGAGGTTTAACTTTACTTGATCAAGTATAAACAAAATATATAATAGTGGCTATTAATTCTGAATAGACATGAAAAACAGAATTTGGCATTACTTGTTATTCCTTATTGCAAAAGTCGATCGTCTTGACCACATTCCGCCGGTATGGTTGATATTTTGGTATTTATCTATACATCATAGAATTAATCCCAGATTTAAATGGTCAATCGTATTCAGTGAGAGGTGGTCATTGTCACCTGCTTTTCCATTCTATCACCACAGCCATATGAAAAATATTAAAATTTCAAGCGTTTTATTTCTCTTCATTTTAATTGCCTCTTTGAGCACCAACTGCAAAAAGGAAGATACCAAGCCAGAAGGCATAACTTTTGAAGATTTGGAAGGCAGTTGGGCTTTTATGACTCTCGAATTCAATGGGAAGACAACTTTAGGTTGTGACTTAACATTAAATCAAAGTTATGATTTTGTTACTATCGACTTCTATAATGTTCGCTGGAACATTTTTGTTGGTGCTCCATTTATGCTCCTGAACACAAGTTGTATGGATATTGGCGATGAGCCACAATGGCAAAAGGATTATCAATTCACATTGGTTGATAGTGTAATTAATTGTAATGACGAAATAAAATTCAAAATTGTTAATATTGGCTATTTTCAAAATGTATGGGCACTTAAAGTAAAACTAACATATTCATCAATCCCAAATGTGCCCCTCAATGGAATATATACACTGGGGAAAACCCAATAGTGCTTTACTAATTGCGTATTAAGGTTAAAATAGGTAGCCTGATATTATTCCCTTTTTTAATACCACAGGAATTTTGTCTGAAGTATCCTTGGAATAGCTCTGGAATATCGGCAAACATGGAAAAGTGATAGTAAAGCACCACTCAGACGATATATATTTATGTTTTGAAATTACAGACGGTAAGTATCGGTTAATTTTATCGCTGCATTCCAATTTTTTCACTGCTACTCTTGTTATCAAGTATTTACAAAAGAGTTAAACACTCAGAATTGTTTTATTGGGGCAGCGATATTTCCAACTTATTTTTTGGCCAAAGACATGTTATTTTTTCCAAAACATAACATCAAACTAGTGCCTATTAAGAACACCTATATTTTGGGAACAGCTGCTTGATTTTCCTCAAAATCCGTCCTTCTCTGACCACTTCAAAAGAAGGTCTGAGAACTCAGGTGGTCACTTTGAGAATCTTTTCTTTTGTTTCAAAAACCTCACTAATCCATAGAATGGATTTTTCGGACATTTTTCAAAAATCTTCTACTGAATAAGAAATAAAAAGGGATACCTATCAATGTCAGTAAAAGTCCTATGAATGATTGTTCTGTGTGCTC
>JAPLDX010000043.1 GCA_026391215.1 Bacteroidia bacterium | reverse complement strand
GTCAATGTGGATAAGGGGCATGTTTTTCTGCAGGACCAGTTTGAGTTTTCAAAGGGCATATTCGATCTCTGCAGGAAATATTCGGATGATGGATTTTTAATTCTTATAATCACTAACCAGGCAGGAATTGCTAAAGGTCTTTATACCGAAGCTGATTTCGCCAAGCTTACAAAATGGATGGTGAAGCAATTCCGTAAGGACGGGATTATCATTTCAAAAGTCTACTATTGTCCCCATCATCCCGAAGTTAACGGATGCTGTGAATGCCGCAAGCCAGCTCCGGGAATGATTCTGCAGGCAATAAAGGAATTTGATCTCAATATTTCAGAATGTGTTCTTATCGGCGATAAGGACACAGATCTTGAGGCAGGCAGGAGGGCCGGAATACCGGAATCAAACCTGCATCTTTTCAAATATTAACTTTATCCTTAATAAGATAATTGTTCCTCTCCGATGAATTCCTGTTGATCAGTTCTCCCAGGAATCCTGTTAGAAAAAGAAGAGATCCTATTACCATTACCGTTAAGGCAATAAAGAAATATGGGCTGTCGGTTATCAGCGGTGCCCTTAGATGATGATTTACAAAGACCAGCTTACGTATGCCAAGATACCCGGCCATGATAAAGCCAATAAGGAACATAAGCGTGCCAAGGGATCCGAAAAGATGCATGGGACTTTTTCCAAATCTGGTGATAAAACCAATGGTCAGCATATCCAGGTATCCCTTCATAAACCTGTCAAATCCGTATTTAGTAACGCCATATTTTCTTGGACGGTGGTCAACGACCTTTTCGCCGATCTTCCTGAATCCGGCTTCTCTCGCCAGCATCGGGATATAACGGTGCATTTCGCCATAAACCTCAATGCCCTTTACTACCTCGCTGCGGTATGCTTTCAGTCCGCAGTTGAAGTCGTGCAGTTTTATACCTGAAGATAATCTTGCCGTGAGGTTATATAACCTGCTGGTGGAACGTTTAATGAAGGGATCATACCTTTTCTTTTTCCATCCTGAAACCAGGTCATAACCCTCTTCACGTATCATCCTTACCAGCTCCGGTATTTCATCAGGATTGTCCTGCAGGTCAGAATCCATTGTAATGACCACTTCACCGGATGATTCGGTGAAGCCTGTGTGAAGGGCAGCAGCCTTTCCGTAATTTCTTCTGAATTTGAGTCCTTTTATAAAATTCTTTTTGCCGGCCAGATCCGTGATCTTATTCCACGATGTATCGGAACTCCCGTCATCAATGAAAATGATCTCATAAGATAAGCCTGCACCAGTGCAGACCCTCTCAATCCAGTCTGACAGCTCCAGGATTGACTCTTCTTCATTATAAACAGGAATGATGACCGACAGATCCATATTATTTGTTTTCAATCTCTGTTTCTGTTGCATCTATAAGCGGATTGCCTTCCTTACGGACAAATGCTGCAACAATAAGTGACATTATTAATCCATAAAACATATTGCCGAATAAGCTCATGGGAGCCATAATGGCAGGTTTCATAATCTTTCTCTGCATTGACATGCTCAAATCAAGCGCTTCCTGAGGCACTCCTTTTTGCTGCATTATTTCCTCGGTGAATGCCAGCTGTTTATCTATCAGGTTTGGATCTATAATTGCATAAAGAATATATGCGAACACTGCTGAAATTATTGAATAATAAAGGAAGATGATAATGCCTGCACCAAGAGCCTGTCCGAAAGTTATAAATCCGTGCCTGTAGCTATTCCTGTATGATTTTACGAGGAAGAATAGGATAACTACAAGAAGGACCAGAAACACATAAGACTGCACCTTATTGAATGTGAGGTCGAGAAAATAAAACACCATGGTGTATACTATCCCTATTAGGCCCAATATCAATCCATTGGTGAGATTTGCTTTCCAGGGGCTAACGTTATTTTCCATTGATTCAGTTATTTAGTTTTTAAAATTGATGAATTACAACAAATATAATGTAAAAATAAGTAATGATCATTCTTCAGTATGGTGAATAATAATTTTGCCGTCATCGCGAAAAATTGTATTTTTGCACCGGGTAAGTCTTATACGACCAGCTCCTGCTGAACTCCCCCAGGATCGGAAGGTAGCAAGGGTAGGCAGTTGTAGCGGTGCGATATAAGTAGCTTACCCTCTTTTTTTTATCTTTGCTTCATGTTAATCCGCATATATCCCGAAAATCCAAACCAGAAACATATCCGGCAGGTTGTTGATCTGTTGGAGGTCGGTGGCATAATCATATACCCCACTGATACGGTGTATGCTATGGGATGCGATATCAAGGCAAATAAATCAATAGAGAAGATTGCCCGTCTGAAAGGTCTTAATCCCGATAATCCTGACCTGTCGCTTATCTTTCATGATATGAGCCAGCTTTCGGATTATACCATCATCAGGGACAATCCGGTTTTCAAGCTGTTGAAGAGAAATCTTCCCGGGCCCTTTACCTTTATTGTCAAGGCAAATAACCAGATTCCCAAGATGTTCAAGAACAAGAAGAAAACTGTTGGTATAAGGATCCCTGACAGCAGTATTGTCCTTGAGATCGTCAGGGAACTTGGCAGACCAATAATTACTACCTCTGTTCACGACCAGGATGAGATCATAGAATATACTACTGATCCGGAGCTTATTCATGAAAAGTACCGCGATTTTGCCGATATAGTAATTGACGGGGGCTATGGACGGAACGAAGCCTCAACCATTGTCGACTGTACAGGTGAGGAGGTTGAGGTAGTAAGGCAGGGCCTTGGTATAGTCGATTGGTAAAATCTCAGCGTTTGTAAAAATCCCTTGTAAAGAAGGTCAGCACAGACAAAAGCTCAAGTCTTCCGAGAAGCATGAGAAATGCAAAGAACCATTTTTCTCCCATCGGGACTGCAGCATAATTCAGGTATGGCCCGAATGCTCCCAGACCCGGTCCTATGTTCCCCAGCATCGCTGCTGAAGTGCTGAAAGAGGTTATTATATCATAGCCCATAAATGAGATCACAAGGGAGCTCAAACAGATGATCATGAAATATAATGCAATAAAGATCAGTACATTGTACACAATGCTCTGGGGGACGATCTTATTATCCAGTCGCACGGGTATGACAGCATTAGGATGTATCATCTTCCGCATTTCATGACGGGCATTTTTGGTTGTCAGGAGGATCCTGATTATTTTCAGGCTGCTGGTCGGTGAACCTGATGTACCCCCGATGAACATCATCAAAAAAATGATAAGTACCAGAAAGCCGCCCCATTGATTGTAATCAGCATGATAAAATCCCGTTGTTGAGATTATTGAAATGACCTGAAAGCTGCCTTCAAGAAATCCCTTTCCGGCAGTAATACCCGGCTTTAACCAGAGAGTTGTTGATACTATCAGAATAAAAACCAGGCAGGTTATAGCATAAAAGATAAATTCATGATTGCCAAAGGCTTTCTTGAAATTCTTTTTTAAAGCATAATATACCAGTGTCATATTAGTTCCCGCAGCAAACATAAATATCATTATGATGATCATGATCAGAGGAGACCCAAAAGATGTAAGGCTATTATTTCTTGTTGAGAATCCACCCGAGGACATTGTCGTAAATGAAGTGCATATAGAATCGAATAACGGCATTCCGCTGATGGTAAGCAGCAAAGCCTCTGCAAGCGTAATGAGCGCATATAATGTAATCATCCGCTTTGCCGAACTGCTGACCCTGGGATTGATCTTATCCGTTGTCTGACCCGTGAAGTCCGTTAATGTAAGCTGGACATTTATGGATTTAACAACCGGTATAAGAGACAGGGATATCATAATAAATCCTATCCCGCCAAGCCATTGGGTAATGCTTCTCCAGAACAAGACCCCATACGGCTGGGCTTCTATATCAGTAAGGATTGTTGCGCCGGTAGTTGAGAATCCAGATATTGATTCAAAAAATGCATTACTAAAATTATTAATGGAACCGCTGAGTAAATATGGCAGTGTTCCAAAAAGACTACCTATGAGCCATACCCCGGTTATTATGATATATCCCTCTTTATAACCGGAGAGCTTTTCTTCATTTCGCAGGGGAGTGAAGACCAGTATGCCGGCAACTACAGTGATTATTGCAGAGAACAATAATGAAGTCACTGCAGGTTCCTTGTATAATAAAGAAACTGCTGCAGAAAGCAGCATGAACAAACCTTCAATTAATAGCACAAGGCTGAAAACCCTGGCAATGACTCTGAAGTTTACCATTCCTTATCAGGTAAAGAATTTTGCCAGATGATCATAAGCTGTCGGCAAAGTAAAGACGACAACCCTGTCATTGGCTTTAATAATAGTATCTCCTGTTGCTATGAACGGCTCGCCGTCTCTGGTACCTCCTCCGACAATGGCATCCTTAGGGAAATCAATTCCCCGGAGTGTTCCCCTGGTTATTTTTGCATTTTCAGGAACTATGAACTCAAGCACTTCAGCATCTGTTCCGGTCATATACTTGACCTGTGTGACATTTGGATTAAGAGTATGCCTGAAGATCCTGCTTGCTGCAGAGATCTTCTTATTTATTATAGTATCAATGCCTGAATTCTCCGCAAGGTTAATATACTCCATGTTCTCGACCTCGGCTATTGTCCGTGTAACACCCATTTTTTTAGCGAGCAGGCAGGAGAGGATATTGGTCTCAGAGTTACCTGTTACTGCAACAAAAGTATCCATCTTTGAAATGCCTTCCTGCTCCAGCAGATCCGCCTTCCTGCAATCGCCGTTAATTACAAGCGTCTTATCAAGTATCTCTGCCAGGAACTCGCATTTTTCAGGATTTGAATCGATGAGCTTCACTGAACAATTATTCTGCAGATAGAGTGCAATATGCTTCCCTATCCTGCTGCCCCCGACAATCATAATATTCTTTGCTTCAAAAGCCTCCTTCCCCGATGTCTTCATCATTTCTTCAATTCCTTCGCGTGTGGAGATCACAAAAACAAGATCTCCCAGCTGGAATTGCTCATTTCCCCTTGGGATAATGGTTTTATCATTGCGTTTTATGGCAACTGCCCTGTATTCTTCACTTTTGTTGGATTCCGAAATCTGTGCCAGGCTCTTATTAAGAATAGGAGCATTTTCATCAAGACGCTGAACAAACATTGAGAGCTTGCCGCCGGAAAACTGCATAAATTCAGAGGTGCCGGTCTCATGAAGCAATCCCAGCACTTCCCTTGCTGCAATGAGTTCAGGGTAGATAAGGGAATCAATGCCAAGGGTCCTGAAAAACTCCGGGGTGGATTGCTCCAGGTAATCCAGGTTATCTATACGGGCTATTGTTTTCAAAGCGCCATACCTCTTGGCAAGTATGCATGCAGTGACATTGGTATCTTCAGAATGTGTAACACCAATGAAAAGATCTGTTTTTTTCTGAAGGATATCCTGCAATATTTTTACCGAAGTTGCCGATCCGTTTATCGTAAGTACATCGAGTGAAGATTTTATGGGATCCAGCCGGGTGTCTTCAGGGTCTATGATAATGATCTCATGATTTTCATTGGAGAGCATCTTTGCCAGATGTGTCCCAACTTCTCCTGCACCCGCTATTACTATTCTCATAGGTATAAAAATAAAAAACAGGACAAAATTAAGAGATAAATGGCATAGTACACTGGTATTTTAACATATTTATTTTTAGGGCTCTATCAAAGTCTGCTATAAAAAGCACCCTGTTTTTCAACGTAATAAACTTTTCGTGCATTTATTTTACTGACTGCCCGGTTTACCTGGTAAATTGATATTGCTTCAGGACTTATGATAAGAGCTTCAGGAGATACTTCCGATTGAATATTCCTGTCTATTACAGGCTTTTTTCCTGTCAATACAATAAAATCGGGAGAAGCTGTTTTCAGCAGCCAGGTGTTCAATGTGCTGGTTATCAGTATCTTTTTTCCTCCGGCTTTAATCTGAATAGTATTCCCGTCTAGCAGATTTTCCCTGACTTTAAGGTTTAGTGTTGCAGAATGCCTTCTTACTTCCTGTCCTGCAGGAAGAGTATCAGAATAAATATTGAGAATATTTCCGTTCCTGATGCCTATTGCAGAAGATCCGATTGAGTTATATACAATAAGCTCACTGGATTTTCTGGTGGTTATGTCTTTTATTGTCCCTGAAAGAACAAACAGGAAGAGAGCTGCAAGAGGGACCTGCAGCGGCAGAGATTTTTTTATAAGAAGGAAACGGGTAAACAGGAATATTGTTAGTGTAAGGAATATGCATTCAATTCCTGTGATACCTATATTTTCAATTGTTGAAACCGGCAAAGTAGAGGCGATCTCAGTTAATCGCTCTGTAAGCCCGGTCATGAAATCCAGCACCTTCGCAAGGAACTTAGAAAGAAAGAGAACCGGGAATGTCAATGGAATGAGCGCTCCGAAAATCACAACCAGTGACGACAGCGTTACTATTATGATATTTGAAAAAATGAACCATGTCGGGAACCGGTTGAAAAGCATAATTGTCAGTGGTAATGTTCCTGCCTGGGCAATAATGGTGATAGCGGCGGACTGCCATATATAATCCGGAATACGGTGCCTGAAATGGATCTTCAGGTAAAAGTCGCGGTAGAAACAGAGTATATAGATCACTGCAGCGTAAGAGAGCTGGAACCCGGCATCAAATATAACGGAAGGTCTAACAAGAATAAGGACAAATGCTGAAGCCAGGACTGAATTGATCCCATTGACGGGCCTCTTCATGATATTCCCTACCTGAAGGAACGAATACATAAGCGTCGCACGCAGAACCGACGGGGTAAGCCCGGTTATAAAGGCAAATATCCATAAGATAATGATTGTGATTATTACCCTGATAATGTTGAACCTGCCCTTAAGAAAAAACAACATCCTGAAGATGAACATGCTCAGGATAACTGCGTGAAGTCCTGAAACAGCCATGATATGCATCACTCCCGCTTTGATGAAATGCTGTTTCTGCTCCGGATCGAGCATATTCTTTTGCCCAAGAGTTATGGCTGCCACAAGGGCAAGCCTCTCTCCCTTAATACCCCGCTCCCTGAACATGTCAATGATCCTTTCCCTTATCATCAACGCCCTGTGAATCAACTTTCTGTGTTCAGGAACAGAGTACCTTATGATATCACCGGAATCAATAAATGCATAGTATCTTATACCGTTGTTTTCCATGAAAAATCTGTAATCAAATTCATAGGGATTGCCTCTGCTTTTAATTTCCAGCGGAGTGCATCTTATGATCAGCTGATCCCCGGGAATTAATACAGGGAGATCCTTACTCTTCCTGTAGTACAGCAACAGCGAACCGTTTACCTTCTCATACCCTTCCCTTGTGAACCTGCTCCCAGTCTTGAAGATAATCCTGAAGCTGTTTTCCTTCTCTTCAGGATAATCTGACATACAACCAGTAAATATGGTCTCCTTTTGTTCAAGTACGGATATTCCGGTTTTTTCAATAGTGTAAAGCAGAAGGCCGCAAATGAACAGTGCTAGCATAATTGAGATACCATAAACTGGGTTTGTCAGTTGCCGGTTAAAAAGCAGGCTTACACAAAAGAAGAGAAGAATTGAAGTTCCGGACAGTATAAAGAACAGGCTCCCGGGAGCGATGCAGAGTCCCGAAATTATTCCCAAACATAAGGGTATACCGATACGGAGAAACGGGATTTCCTTATTTAGCACAGCCTGCAGCTTTAGAGACTGTATAAAGTTAGGAAAAAGTACTTAAAGCGCCTAGAGTTTTTAGTGCCTAAAGTATTTTAAGGTCATTTTTTAACTCTAAGTACTCTAGGCACTTTTTATCTTCTGACCCGGGAGGATTGTCCTGTAATCGGCTTCAAACTTGCCTTTGCTGATAGCCAGAAGTTTGTTCCTGATGAGCCTTCTCCTCAGCGGACTGACCTTATCGGTGAACAGTATACCATCAAGATGATCATATTCATGCTGGATTATCCTTGCCTTGTAACCGTCATAAATCTCATCATGGAATTCCCAGTTTTCATCATAGTATTTAATCCTGATATGCGATTCCCGGTTGACTTCTTCCCTTAAGTTTGGAATACTCAGGCATCCTTCATTCATAGGCTGCAGATCACCGTTCTTCTCGGTAATGTGAGCATTGATAAAGGCTTTCTTAAAGCCTGCAAGTGAAGGTTCGTCCTCAGCTACAGGAGTGCCGTCAATGACAAATATCCTGATCGATTTTCCGATCTGGGGAGCAGCAAGTCCTAGTCCTTCCGAGTTATACATTGTCTCAAACAGGTCAGTAATGACCTTTTGCAGATCAGGATGATCCTTATCAATATCCTCGGCAACCTTTCTCAGGATCGCATGTCCGTATATAACTATTGGGTATGTCATTCTGATTTTATGTTTTACACTTTTTTGTCAAGCCAGGACTGAAGTATCAGGGATGCGCTTATTTTGTCAATTAATGTCTTATCCTTTCTTTTTTCTTTTTTTATCCCTCCGTCTATCATTGCCCTGAAAGCCATTTTAGAGGTAAACCTCTCATCAACAAGATACACAGGTTTTCCGGTAAATCTCTTTTTTAGCTTTTTAATGAATGGGTCAATAAATTTAACAGATTCGCTCGGCTTATTGTTCATCTGAACCGGGTAACCAATTACGAACGCATCAACCTGTTCCGATTTAAGATATTCATCAATGTAAGCATCAAATTCCTGTACACTGACAGTCTTTAAGGGAGAAGCAAATATCTTCAATGGATCTGTAACTGCCAGACCTATCCGCTTTTTGCCGTAGTCTATTCCAATAATTCTTCCCATCATATATTATCGCACAAAAGTAATAATAAAAGAAATAGGATCACAAATGACCCCACGACCCACGCTGGCGCCGATTTGTAATCGGTGCCTTGCTGTGAAGGCTCTAATCACAGATCCGCGCCAGCATCATATTAAATAAAAAAGCCACCTTTCTGGTGGCTTTTTATATCAGTTGGCAGGTTGCTCCGTTTTTACAGCATATTCCATTGCTGCAAGTCTCTTGTAGGAGTTATACCTCCATTTTGAATTCTCCTCGGCTGCTTTGAAGAGTATTTCAGCCTCACCGGGGAACGCCTTGATAAGTGATGTATAACGTACTTCCGAATTCAGAAAAGCCTGGAATTTAGTCCAGTCTGGTTCCTTTGAATCGAGGGTGAACGGATTCTTTCCTTCTGCTTCAAGCAGCGGATTAAACCTGTACAAATGCCAGTAACCGGCAACAACAGCTGCTTTTTCCTGGGCCTGGGTTTTCCCCATACCATCACTTAATCCATGATTTATACATGGTGAATAAGCAATTATGAGTGACGGTCCATGGTAAGCTTCAGCTTCTTTTATTGCCTTGAGGTACTGTGCATTGCTTGCACCCATTGCAACCTGGGCAACATAAACATAGCCGTAGCTCATTGCCATCTGTCCAAGATCTTTCTTGCGGATCTTCTTGCCCGATGCGGCAAATTTGGCAACAGCTCCGGCAGGAGTCGATTTGGAAGCCTGTCCTCCTGTATTTGAATATACTTCAGTATCCAGGACAAGGACATTTACGTCCTCACCGGAGGCAAGAACATGGTCCAGTCCGCCGTAACCTATATCATATGCCCATCCGTCGCCACCGAATATCCAGTGCGATTTCTTGACCAGATATTGTTTCAGGCTAAGTATTTCTTTTGCGACTTCCGATTTATCTTTCTCACAGGCTGCAATCACTTTTGCTGAGGCTGCTTTTGAAGCTTCAGCATTTTGCATCCCTGCAAGCCATTCATCAAATGCAGCTTTAGTATCAGCGCCTACAGAACCGCTGTTCTCCTTCATCCTGAGGGCGATCCTGTCTCTGAGCTTATTGACGCCCAACGATATACCAAGGCCATATTCAGCATTATCCTCAAATAGTGAGTTTGCCCAAGCGACACCATGACCAGCCTTATTATGGGTGTATGGTGTGCAAGGAGCGGAGCCGCCATAAATTGATGAACATCCAGTAGCATTGGCAACAATCATCCTGTCGCCGAAGAGCTGGGTGATAGCCTTGATATACGGAGTTTCACCGCAACCTGAGCAGGCACCCGAGAATTCAAACAGTGGCTGTGAGAACTGGCTGTTCTTCACATTTACAAATTTATCAACAACAGTATCCTTGTAACCGACTTTCTCATGCATGTAGGTCCAGCGTTCAACTTCAGCGAGCTGTGTTTCCAGAGGCTTCATAATCAGAGCTTTATTCTTTGACGGACAAACATCGGCGCAGTTGCTGCAGCCGGTGCAGTCAAGAACGCTTACCTGTACCTTGAATTTGTACTGTTTGAGAGCCCCGGGTATACCCTGGATCGTCTTTGTTCCTTCAGGTGCTTTAGCGACTTCTTCTTCTGTTAGCAGGAATGGACGAATGGCTGCATGAGGACATACGTAAGAGCACTGGTTGCACTGAATGCACTCGCCAGGCTGCCATTCGGGAACGTTAACAGCAATACCGCGTTTTTCATAGGCAGATGTTCCTGACGGGAAGGTGCCATCTTCTCTTCCTAAGAAGGCACTTACAGGAAGATCATCACCTTTCATCGCATTAATTGGTTCCATCACATTTCGTATGAATTCAGGAATATTGCGGTTATCCTTTTCCTGTGTGACCTGTATGTTTGCCCATTCTGCAGGTATCTCAACCTTTTTAACTCCTGAGCCTTTATCAACAGCGGCATAGTTCATGTTAACTACGCTTTCCCCTTTTCTGCCGTATGATTTATCGATGAATTTCTTCATTTCTGATTCTGCCTTTTCATAGGGGATTACATTTGCAAGCTTGAAGAATGCAGCCTGCATGATGGTGTTGGTCCTCGTCCCCAGTCCCAGCTCTTCAGCAATAGCTGTTGCATTTATCATATAGAAGTTGATCTTGTTCTCTGCAAGATATTTCTTCATATGATCAGGAAGGCGCTTTTTGGTCTCTTCAGCATCCCAGATCGAATTGAGCAGGAATGTTCCTCCTTTTGTAAGGCCTTTAAGCATGTCATATTTATGAAGATACGACGGAACATGGCATGCAACAAAGTCAGGTGTGTTAACCAGGTACGGCGAGCGTATCGGCTTATCACCAAAGCGCAGATGCGATGTGGTTATGCCTCCTGATTTTTTTGAATCGTAAGCAAAATATGCCTGACAGTATTTATCTGTTGTTTCACCGATGATCTTAATCGAGTTCTTATTTGCACCAACGGTCCCGTCAGATCCCAGTCCATAGAATTTTGCTGAATAAGTTCCGGGGAGAGCCACATGTATTTCGGGAAGGATGGGAAGTGATTTGAATGTCACATCATCGACTATCCCTACCGTGAACTGATTCTTCGGCTCTTTAAGCTTCATATTCTCGAATACTGAAAGAACATGGCTGGGGGTTGTATCCTTTGAGCTGAGTCCGTAACGGCCGCCGACAATAACTGGCTTTTCAGCCCTGTCATAGAACAGATCTTTAATATCCAGGTAAAGAGGTTCTCCCAGGGCGCCCGGTTCTTTTGTCCTGTCAAGAACAGTTATCTTTTTAACTGATTCAGGGAATACATTAAAGAAATATTTTGAAGAGAAGGGACGATAAAGATGAACGCTTATCAATCCGACTTTTTCGCCTTTAGCCCTCAGGAAATCAATTACTTCTTTTGTGGTTTCGGTTATTGATCCCATTGCGACTATTATGTTTTCAGCATCAGGTGCGCCGTAATATGTAAATGGCTTATATTCCCTTCCCGTAAGCTTTGAAATCTCGGCCATGTATGAATTGACAATATCGGGCACCGGTTCATAGAATTTATTTATAGCTTCTTTTGCCTGGAAGAAAATATCCGGATTCTGGGCTGTTCCTTTTGTTACAGGATGTTCCGGATTCAGGGCATTGTCGCGAAATCTCTTAAGGGCTTCCATATCAAGAAGCTTTTTCAAATCATCCATTTCAAGTACTTCGATTTTCTGAATCTCAGCTGATGAGCGGAATCCGTCGAAGAAATGTATAAAAGGGATCCTTGATTTTATTGCAGTCAGGTGAGCGACGCCTGCAAGATCCATTATCTCCTGAACACTTCCGCTTGCCAGCATGGCAAATCCGGTCTGGCGTGTTGCATAGATATCACTGTGATCACCAAAAATTGACAATGAATGGGCTGCAATAGTACGGGCGCTGACATGGAATACAGCTGGAAGAAGTTCTCCTGCAATCTTGTACATATTCGGGATCATGAGCAGCAATCCCTGTGAACAAGTATAAGTTGTGCAGAGGGCACCAGCCTGGAGTGCACCGTGAACTGCACCTGCAGCCCCGCCTTCCGATTGCATTTCAACAACTTTTACCTGTTCTCCAAACATATTTTTCAAACCATTAGCTGACCATTCATCTATTAATTCAGCCATTGTGGATGAGGGTGTAATCGGATATATGGCAGCGACTTCGCTGAACATATATGCAATGTGCGAAGCGGCCTGGTTACCGTCGCATGTTATGAATTTTTTTGTTGCCATTGTAATAAGTATAAAATATGGATTTGTGTTGTTTTATCAACAGATTGCAAATTTAATATAAATACAGATCGGTTATCCTCCATTCATTGAAACCAGGAACTCTTCATTCGATTTAGCCTGCATCAGCCTGTCACGTAGAAATTCCATTGCTTCAAGTGAGTTCATATCAGCAAGATAGTTGCGTAATACCCATATCTTCTGCAGGATGTTCTTGTTCAGAAGAAGATCCTCACGGCGTGTACTGGAAGCAGGGATATCAATGGACGGGAATATTCTCCTGTTTGATAGTTTACGGTCGAGCTGCAATTCCATGTTGCCGGTTCCCTTGAATTCCTCAAAGATCACATCATCCATTTTTGATCCTGTTTCAGTGAGGGCCGTGGCCAGGATTGTCAGTGAGCCTCCATCTTCAATATTACGCGCTGCACCGAAAAACCTTTTAGGTTTATGAAGCGCATTAGAATCAACTCCACCTGACAGCACTTTACCTGAAGCAGGTGCAGTTGTGTTAAATGCTCTTGCGAGCCTTGTGATGGAATCAAGCAGGATAACTACATCATGTCCGCATTCAACAAGCCTCTTCGCTTTTTCAAGAACTATATTTGCAACGCGGCAATGCCTTTCAGCAGGCTCATCAAAAGTCGAAGCGATTACTTCAGCTTTAACATTACGGGCCATATCTGTTACCTCTTCAGGTCTTTCATCAATGAGGAGGATCATCAGATATACCTCAGGATGATATCTGGCTATTGCATTGGCAATCTCCTGGAGCAGGATTGTCTTACCGGTTTTGGGCTGGGCTACTATCAGTCCCCTCTGTCCTTTTCCGATAGGAGTGAACATATCAATCACCCTTACAGATAATGTTCCTTCTCCCGGTGTGCAAAGAGTGAATTTCTCATTGGGGAAAAGCGGAGTAAGAAAATCAAAAGGAACCCTGTCCCTTATATAATCGGGACTTCTTCCATTGATCTCGTCTACCTTGATAAGCGGAAAATACTTTTCACCTTCCTTGGGAGGACGAATGGTCCCCTTGATTGTATCGCCGGTCTTAAGGCCAAAGAGCTTGATCTGCGACTGTGATACGTAAATGTCATCAGGTGAATTCAGATAGTTGTAGTCGGCTGATCTGAGGAAGCCATAACCATCAGGCATTATCTCAAGTACGCCTGTATTATAAATAATGCCTTCAAATTCAAAAGGCCGTTCCTTTTTTTCTTCCCTGACAGGAACTGCTTCAGTCACCGTTACCGGGGCAGTTTCGGGTATAGCTTCTGGAACTTCATCAGGTACAGTCTTAGATTCAGTTTCAGATGCCGTTTCAGGCATAACCTCATTCAGGACAGGTTCTGCATTGATCTCTGCAGGAGGCACTTCATCTGAGGCTTTTATCTCATTATCGGGAATATCTATATTATCGATAAGGAGAGAATTTTCCTGAATAGTTTCCGGAATTGTCTCAGGGATAATTTCTTCAGGCTGTTTATCTTCCATTTTGTCAGGTATTACAGGTTTTTGTACTTTATCTTCGGTTTTCTGGACAGGGCTCATCCAGAAGGGAACTTTAGCTTCTTCTCCTGCCGGCTCTGTTATTTTAAAAAGATCAGGTTTACCATTGGGCTTTTCCGTATTGGCAGAATCCTTCTTCTGTTCATCCCACTGTTCTCCCGGCCTTTTAAGATCGTCAGGTGAAACGGACATAACCGATTCCGGAGGGCGGTTGGTCACAGGTTTACTTGTTCTGGGTCTTTTCCCCCGTCTGCGACCACGATCATGGTCCTGGTTTAACCGTTCAGCCGGTTTGATGAATCCGTTGATTTCCTGTTTCCCGGCGCTCTTTTGTTCAGTGGCCTCAAGTGCCTGCTGATCAAGGATCTTATATACCAGGTCCTGTTTCTTTAACGTTTCAGCTTTTTTAATATTAAGTTCTTTTGCTATTTCCCTTAATTCGGGCAGCAATTTTTTGCTCAACTCAAGAATGTCATACATATTTTAATGATAAAAATGGGATTAACGAGATCTTAATGTTTTGTGGAAATCCGGGTTAAGATTTGGTGATGTGCCCGGCGGATTAGTTACACGAATCCAAAATCCGGGGCAATATTATATAAAAATGATCAATTATTTCCTGTCAAATGTTATTAAAATGCAACGGTCTTAAATCAAATTAACTAATAATTTGATATTCAGGATGAAAAATAACCATGCAATATACTAAATAATCTCTGATCTTTCAAAAAAAAAACAATTTAATGTCGGATGAGATTATTTTTTTATTAAAATTGTACCTCTTGTCAGGAATTTCTTTGAATTTATAACTAAAGCCTGTAAATGCGTCAGTTAAAGATTACAAAGCAGGTAACAAATCGCGACACCCCCTCTCTTGACAAATACCTGCAGGAGATAGGAAAAGTTGATCTTATTTCACCCGAGGATGAGGTGATTCTGGCAAGAAGAATCAAATCAGGCGATCCCAGTGCTCTTAAGAAGCTCGTAAAGGCAAATCTCCGGTTTGTGGTATCTGTTGCGAAACAGTATCAGAACCAGGGAATGAGCCTTCCTGATCTTATCAATGAGGGTAATCTCGGACTGATGAAAGCGGCACAGCGTTTTGATGAGACAAGGGGCTTCAAATTCATCTCATATGCAGTTTGGTGGATACGGCAGGCAATTCTCCAGGCGCTGGCAGAACAGGCAAGGATAGTAAGATTGCCGGTAAACAAGATTGGTTCGATAAACCGTATCAACAGGGCATTCGCGCGCCTTGAACAGGAATATGAGCGTGAACCTTCATCACAGGAAATAGCAGATATGCTTGAAATGATACCTGAGGATGTTAAGGAGTCGCTGAAAACAAACGGCCGTACTGTCAGCATGGATGCACCCTTAACATCTGAAGAGGATAACACCATGTATGATGTGCTTCAGAGTGTCGACACTCCGAGTCCCGATAAGAACCTTATTAATGAGTCACTTGCTTATGAAATAGAACGGGCCCTGAGCACTCTTTCAGCCCGTGAATCGAAAGTTCTGAAGCTCTATTTCGGACTGGGGATGAAACACCCCTTCACGCTTGAAGAGATAGGAGAGGAGCTTAACCTTACACGTGAACGAGTACGCCAGATAAAAGAAAAAGCAATAAAGAGAATACAATTTACAACACGCTGCAGAATACTCAAAACTTACCTGGGTTAACTATTTTTTCTATCTTTGTTCTAAACAACCTTAAATGGCTCATTTCGTATCTCCATCGCTTCTTACTGCTGATTTCGGAAATCTCGCTAAGGATGTCCGGATGGTAAATAACAGTGAAGCAGACTGGATCCATCTTGACATTATGGACGGCGTGTTTGTTCCAAATATCTCATTTGGCTTCCCGGTCATTCAGCATGTCAGGAAAATTGCTGAAAAGCCTCTGGATGTCCATCTGATGATAGTGGATCCGGACAGATATCTTACGCGTTTCCATGATGCCGGTGCAGAAATTCTGACTGTGCAGTATGAAGCATGTGTGCATCTTCAGAGAACAGTTACAGAGATACGAAAGCTTGGAATGAAGGCAGGAGTTGCTGTCAATCCTCACACACCTGTGATGCTGCTGAAGAATATACTGCAATATATTGATATGGTCCTTATCATGACAGTCAATCCAGGCTTCGGAGGCCAGTCATTTATTATTGAAAGCTATAATAAGATAGCTGAGTTGAAGAAGATGATTGACGAAGGCGGACATAAGGTATTGATCCAGGTTGACGGAGGAGTTGATTTAGAAAATGCAGGCAAACTTGTGGAAACAGGCGTTAATGTTCTTGTTGCAGGAAACACGGTTTTCAGTTCAGATGATCCTGAAGGAACAATAAGTAAGCTTAAGAATATCTAATCGCGGTCTCAATATATTTAATTATTTCATCAGCTTTTTCAGCCCCAAACCACTTGATCTCCTTGTCCTTTCCCCACCATGTCAATTGACGTTTTGCGTAGCGCCGGGTATTCCGTTTTATAAGCTCGATTGCCTTGTCCCTTGATATCTTACCTTCGAAGAAATCAAATAATTCCCTGTATCCCACACTGTTAAGGGCATTCAGGTGTTTCAGTTCATGAAGACTCTCAGCCTCTTTTTCCAGGCTGCTGCTGATCATATCATCAACCCTTTCATTGATCCTTTTATAAAGTTCTTCCCTGGGTCTTTCAAGTCCGGTCTTTATAATCCGGAAATCTCTTTCCAGCTTTTGTTTTGTCAGAAATGAAGAGTACGGGCGTCCTGTTGTTTCACATATCTCAAGGGCTCTGATTATCCTCTTTGGATTTTTAAGGTCCACTTTATCATAATGATCAGGATCAAGGATCTTCAGGGCAAGCCTCAGCCCGGAAATACCTTCCTCCTGATATTTCGCAGTATATTTCTCGCGGACTGATGGATCAACATCAGGGATATCATCTATGCCGCTGCAGACGGCATCAATATACATGGCTGAACCTCCGGTCATTAATACAAGATTATTTTTTTTGAACAGTCCGGGCAGGATCTTAAGTACATCTCTTTCGAAAAGACTTGCACTGTAATAATCCTCTGCTGAAATGAACCGGATAAAATGATGTTTTATTTCTGCAAGTTGTTCTTCTGAAGGGACTGCTGTTCCGATAATCATTTCACGGTAAAACTGACGGGAATCCGCGGAGATGATCTCACAATTGAAGTGTCTGGCAATAGTGATAGAAATATCCGTCTTCCCGACGCTTGTCGGTCCGAGTAAGACTATCAAAGTGTTTTCCATCAGGATTATTTCCGCGAAGAGGTTATTCTTCGTCCTCGCTTATGGTTTCTTCATTCTCGAAGTCAGGAAGTGTTTCTTCATCCTCACCGTTAAGAAAGAGATCATCAACTTCAGGTTCATCTTCATCCTCGTCGTCATCAGAAACGACTATATTGTTATATAGTTTTCTGTTGCTGCTTCCGAATACAACCTGTTTTGGCGGGATACCCTTCGAATTTGTGCAGGAAGGATATTCACGGCCGTCGATCTCTTTTAATTCGCCTGTATATTCAACAAAAAGAGCCCTGTCGTTAAAAAAGTCAAAAACGTACAGCAGCTTCTGATTTTTGCGGAATATGATATCCTCCAGTAAAGCCACTTCCATAGTAGAAGAACCTGTTCCCATATCGAACAGGGTAAACTCTTCTTCCTTCTCCCAGTTATCTGTGGCCAGATAAAATGATGCCATTTGTGATTTGTCAAACTCCAGTTCGTCCTGTAACATGTTATGGAAATCCAGCAAAGTGTGGGAATCAAGAAATTCAAATTCCCTCACAAACGACTCATCCTCATCTGTTAATACAACAAATCTGTAAACCATGACATATTCAGATTCAAGGGGTGCAATATAATATTTTTTACTTTACAATATTCTGGTGCTGTTTATTTTTAGAAGAAAATCAATTGTATCAATACTGTCTGCATAATCCCACAGGGCAGGCATCTGTGCTTTGCCAAAAGGAATATAATCATGCCCGATAATACACTGAATTTTATCTTTTAGCTGAAAAATCTGAATTTTAAATTCTTCTGGTATTTTGTAAAATCCATAGTGCAGAACTGCAACAGGTGAGGATATACTATTATGCTCTTTCATCAGCAGATAGCCAGTGTCGGTAAATTTTTCCCTGTTGACAATAAACACGGCTTTGCTGAAGTCATAGTTGCTGGCATATTTCTTATGTCGCACTAAACCGGAATATGAATTCCAGCAGCGCGTTAATACAGACAGATCATATCCGGCAGGGAGAAATAGCCTGGATACATTTCTGCAGCCAAGTCCAAAATAGGAAAAGACATCTGTGCCAAGAGCTTCGAGTTCATTGTCATTTTCTTTTCCGTCAATAATAGCAATGCTGTTCCTGTTATTCCTTATTATATGAGGGTACTTGCCGAAATAATATTCGAAGTACCTTGCGCTGTTATCGCTACCGGTGGCAATCACAACATCAAATCCGGTAAGGTTCTCATCAGTTATTGAAATGAGGTTTTTGAATTCAGGATCGGCTGAGACAAGAATTTCAGAGATCAGATTTATAAGGTCAGGATCTTTTGAGCTTTTTTTTGCAATTATCCTGTTGCCTGAAATGAGAACTGAAAGGAAATCATGAAATCCGGCAAGCGGGATATTTCCAGGCATCACCACACCTACATTCAAAGGTTTGATCTTCTTATCCAGGCCGGGATATGCATTGCACCATCTGTTAAGATTTCCGGAAGTGAGCTCTTCTGCTATTGCACTGACAGCCATCCTGACATTATCAGGTGTGAACCATGGATTGTTATGATGCTGGTTTTCAATAAGCTGCTCTATCCGTGATGTGTATGAGGTCTGCTTCCCTGCAATGGTATCCCGAAGGGTTTCGCCAAGCTCAGAAAAAGCTGATATCCTTTGTTCCAGTTTCATTGTAAGTTAATTCTGGAGCAAATGTATAAGATTTTAAGTGAATTAAATTACCGTCGGCTTCAGCCGACGGATATGGGAGCTTCCCTGAATTTTTGGACTTTAGTCCAATAGATCTATTGGGCTAAAGCCGACGGCAATTAAAAGAATTCCTGATCCAGTCAAGGATCAGGAATTCTCAGAAGTTTTAATAAATCAGAAATGATTCTATTCAAGTTTAAATGTTATTGGCACCATGTACCAGACCGAAACGGGTTTGCCTTTCACGAGTGCTGGTTTTTCAAAAGCAGGAAGTGTCTGTACAACTCTTAATGCTTCAGCATCAAGGTCGGGAGCTACACCTTTAATAATGCTTATCCGATCGATTCTTCCATCTGTTTCTACTGCGAATCTGACAACTACTCTGCCTTGTACACCTTTGGTTTTTGAATCTTCAGGATAAATTGTGTTTTTAGCAATATAATCCAAAAGTCCAGCGTCGCCGCCGGGGAATTGCGGCATTACATCGACTTTAACCCATGGTGTATCTGCTTCAATTGGTGGTGGAGGTGGTGGCGGAGGGGGAGGCGGCGGAGGCGCTATTTCTTTAGTTGTACTTTCTGCATTGCCTGTTTTTCCCTTACATGAGGAGAAAGCAATCATCAAAATTGCGATTACCGGTAAAACCATCAGCAGTTTAAGGTTTGCCAGCATTCTTGAACGTTTTTTTGTCATCATGATCATTCGTTTTTTTATAAGTGTAGGATTTGAAAAACTGTTTGTCACGTTAAATGCTTTTGATTTGAAAACCTGGCTCATTATAAGCCTTTGATAATTTATAACAGGGATCCCCGTGCGAAGGCAGCCCTCATCTGCCTGGTATTCGTGGACTTCCCTCAATGATTTGTTAAACAGGTGGATGAATGGATTGAACCACTGGAATGCTTTAACTGTTTCAATAATGACTATATCAAGAAAATGATAATGATCAAGATGCTTCTGCTCATGCTTTGTAACCTCATCAGCATCTTCATCCGATAATGCTGAATTAATAAAAACCTGCCCCAGAGCTGAAAAACCAGCCGTATTCAGACCCCGGAACCTGATAATATGGCTTCTTTTGTTTTTATTTCTTAAAATAAGGAAGAGAAGCTCAGTAAGATCAATTAACAGCTTGACTCCGAATAATAAAAGTCCTGCCAGATAGATTATAAAGATTAATATTCCATAATTTGATCCATTAGTTCCGTCAGTAATTGATATGGATCCGTCAGTTGTCCCGGTAACCAGCACTTCGGACAGTGTTTTACCGAAGAATTGTATGTTTACAGGTCTGTTGGTCTGAATTGTTATGAGTGGCAGAACAAGGGCAGCAAATACCGATAACAGGATGAACAGCCTGTTTCTCCTGTACATGGTGTCCCTGCTTAGCAGGAGGGAATAAACCAGGTAAAATGCTGCAAGGTAGAATGCAGCTTTAATCAGGTATATAAGCAGAGGATTCATCTTTCAGCTTTTTGTTTTCTTACTTCACCATCCATAATTTTCATAATTTCCTCCATCTCTTTAACGGAGATCTCCTTTTCCTTTGCAAAAAAGCTTACCATTTTCCCGAAAGAGTTTGAGAAATAGTCATTTACGAAATTGCTGAGATGTGATTTAGAGTAATCATCCTTCGATACAATTGGATAATATTCATGTGTCCGTCCATAGGCTTTATGGTCCACAAAGCCTTTGTCCTGCAGGATCCGGATAATTGTGCTTACTGTGTTGTATGCAGGCTTCGGATCGTCAAAGTGTTCAAGGACATCTTTGACGAAGCCTTTCCTGATCCTCCAGAGTATCTGCATCACTTCTTCTTCGGCGCGGGTTAATTCTCTCATTTATGCGATCTTAATTTTGTTTCTTCTCTTTCCTGTGGAGGCGTTGCATGCAACGCCTGTACGTTTCCACAATTTAATATCTGTACATAATAACAAATATACAACGAAAAAATTAGTTATGCAACTAAATTCTTAATTATTTTAAATAAATCGTGATAATATTTGAACCTTGGAGCAATTCCAACCTGTCCGGGTAAGCAATTATTACTCAACCCTGTTCGAATGAATGGAAAAAAGTTGTATTTTTAATTTTTTATTGTGAAGGGGACTGATGATGAAGCATAAGTACATGAAACTGGGCATTTTCCGGGAGAATTTAAGAATTTCTGTCAGGGCAATCCGATCCAACAAAGTAAGGGCGGTCCTGACAATATGTATTATTGCTATTGGAATTATGGCCCTGGTCGGTATACTTACTGCAATCGATTCAATAAAATCCTCCCTTACCAGCCAATTTACGATGATGGGTGCCAATTCATTCACAATTACTTCACGGGGAATGAATATTTTAGTGAACGGCGAAAGCGCATATAGAATCAAGAACCACTCTCGGATATCATACAGAGAGGCAACAGAATTCAAGGAGAGATTTAAAGAACCTGCGCTGGTATCAATTTCTTTTAATGCATCGAGAGGGACAACAATTAAATACGGATCGGAAGAGACGAATCCGACCGTTTATCTCAACGGCGTGGATGAAAATTACCTTGGTGTTTCGGGAAATGAGGTATCTTCAGGAAGAAATTTCAGCACGGATGATATTCGACTTAACAGGAGAATTATTCTTATTGGTTCAGAAGTTGCCAATGATATCTTTATCTCCGACATGGATCCGGTCGGAAAAGAAATATCCGTTGCAGGATTGAAGTTTGTTGTCGCAGGTGTTCTGAAAAGCAAAGGTGCAAGTGCAGTAAGCAGTGATAATATATGTTTCATTCCCATTACAACAGCAAGGCAGTATTATTCAGTTCCCAACATGAATTTCAGTATAACGGTTATGCCGGTAAATCCTGTCAATCTTAACATTATGACAGGTGAAGCCGAAGCTGTTTTCAGGATTGTCCGCAACCTGGATCCCAGGGATGAATCGGATTTCAATGTCACAAAGAGTGATAATATTGTTGCATTACTGATTAAGAATCTCAAGTATGTTACCCTGGCTGCTACGATCATAGGACTTGTAACATTGTTCGGAGCAGCAGTCGGATTGATGAATATCATGCTGGTATCAGTATCAGAACGTACCAGGGAAATAGGGGTAAGAAAGGCTGTGGGCGCCAAGCCAAGGACTATACAAAACCAGTTTCTTTTCGAATCTATACTTATTGGTCAGCTTGGCGGAGTCTTTGGCATAATTCTTGGAATTCTTATCGGCAATATTGTATCGTCAATGCTGAAATCAGATTTTATTATTCCGTGGTTATGGGTGATTATGGGGGTGGTAGTTTGTTTTATAGTCGGAGTTGTATCAGGTTATGCACCGGCGCTGAAAGCCGCAAATATTGATCCAATTGAAGCTTTAAGATACGAATAAAAATTAATGAATATGGAAAAATATGTAATTCAGGAAGAGTTAAAGAATTGTCCGGGGATTGTTTATTATCCCGATACAAACCTTCTGGAGCTTGTCGGGCGTTCAATCCCTGAAAATCCTGAGCTGATATTCAGGCGTCTTGATGATTGGATCACAATCCATTTTGAAAAGAACAAAGATCTGAACATTAACGTGCAACTCGAGTACATCAACAGCGGATCATCCAAATATCTCTATGAGATACTTAAGAGGCTGACCGGTTACGGACGTTCCGGGAATGTTGTGAAAATGAAATGGCTTTATGAAGAAGACGATGAAGCCATGCTGGAGCTGGGAGAGCATTACCGCGATACGGCAGGCATTCCTCTCGAGATTGAAATGATAGTATAGAAAATTACCCCCCGCCCCCCAAGGGGGGAGGCTAATTAAAAGTAAATTATAAGTCCCCCCTGGGGGATTTAGGGGTGAAAAAGAACAAGGGACCTGCTGAAGGTCCCTTGCTTATTTTATTGTATTACAAGCTGTTACTTCACCGTATTCATATGAGCAATAAGGTCGATAAGCTTGCAAGAATAACCCCACTCGTTGTCGTACCATGCTACTACTTTCACAAAATTGTCGTTAAGGGAGATACCTGCTCCGGCATCAAAGATGGAAGTGCGTGGATCACCGTTGAAGTCGCTGGAAACAACTGCATCTTCTGTATATCCCAGAATTCCCTTAAGCGGACCTTCAGAAGCAGTCTTCATGGCCTTTTTGATATCCTCGTAGCTGGCAGGTTTCTCAAGGCGACAGGTCAGGTCAACGACCGAAACATTGAGGGTAGGAACCCTGAATGACATACCGGTGAGTTTCCCCTTCAGTTCCGGGATAACTTTAGTTACAGCCTTTGCTGCGCCTGTTGAAGAGGGAATAATATTGGCGGAAGCTGCACGGCCGCCTCTCCAGTCCTTATTTGATGGACCGTCGACTGTTTTCTGTGTTGCGGTTGTTGAGTGGACGGTGGTCATGAGGCCTTCAACAATTCCGAAATTGTCGTGGAGGACCTTGGCAAGAGGAGCAAGGCAATTGGTTGTGCAGGAAGCATTTGATACAAACTGCATATCTGCCTTGTATTTATTCTCGTTAACACCCATTACAAACATTGGGGTATCATCCTTCGAAGGACCTGACATTACAACATGCTTTGCACCTGCTTTGATATGACCCATTGCGGTTTCCTTTGTAAGGAAAAATCCTGTGCATTCAAGTATATATTCAGCGCCAACCTCGTTCCATTTCAGGTTTGCGGGATCCTTCTCGGCAGTTACGCGGATACTCTGTCCGTTAACAATAAGCTTGCCGTCCTTAACTTCCACTTTTCCATCGAACTTGCCGTGCATAGTGTCGTATTGAAGCATGTAAGCTATATAATTCACTTCGAGGAGGTCGTTGATTCCGACTATTTCTATATCGTTCCTCTTCAATGCAGCCCTGAAGGCCAGTCGGCCAATCCTGCCAAAGCCATTAATACCTACTTTAATTTTTGACATACCTGTATAATAATTTGGTTAATAAATTGAATCACAAAAGTAACAATTTCCGGGGAAATAACAAGGGGCTGAAATGATCAGAGGCTCTTTTTCCTTCTGAAAAGATTTTTCAGGGTTGTCTCTTCAGGATGAAGTGGATCAACAATGATCCCCAACCTGTAACTGACAAATAATGAGAAATATATCGCTTTATTATCCGGACTTGCCATGATTGGGATCTTTTTAGGAAAAGCGCTTATCTGTGTTCCGATTTCAATAGCGTGTATTACCTTATCTTGCTTGCTGTATTCAAAATTGAATCCCCCTTTTGCATAGAGCCCCGGAAGAGCTTTAATTTCATCTAATCCCTTTGTAAATGGTGCTCTGCTGTAAATATCCTGGGGCTGATGGATCGTCAGATCAAATTTCTCCGGCCTGAGCTGGTATGCATCCGGGGGGACAAGATATAAAACCTTGTAATATATCGGTTTATACAATGAAATTACTGGTCCGCCCGAATAAAAATACCTTACTGCAATTCCTCCGAGGTCAGCTTTTTTGAACATTTCATGCTGATGCCCTATACCTCCCCTTAAATAAATATTTGAGTTGAGCTTGCCGAAAACAAATGAGCTTGCGCTCTGGGCATAAGGATTACTGACTTTATATTCCTTGGGATGCTTAAATATGCCCATATCTATCTCAAGGAGGCGTTTGTTCAGATAGTTGATTCTTTTAGCCTCACGATAGTTTATACCATAACCGTCAGAGTTAAGCAGCAGAGCGAACGATCTTTCATTCCGGAAAAATACTTTCTGCTGTTCATCTAATTCCCCCTGTGCAAAAAGGGGAATTGCACCAAATAAAAGTACAACCGCTATTATAAGCAGCTTTTTCATAGTGAGCTAACTTATAAATTGTGAGGGGAATCAGGTAAAAAAAACATCAGCCGACTTGGCTGGGCTGCTCAGTCTCAACATTGCTGTAAGCCGGACATGCTTCCTTATTGCATGAACTGACAACCAATGCAGTAACAAAAGTGATTAATAGTATAACAGCAAATTTTTTCATACAGAGAAAATATTAATTAGATACAAAATTAAACTTTTCATTTTAAAAACAATATTTATGCCGGAAATTAATTTCTGACAGTTTTTCAATTTCCTAAGTTCCGAATAAACTAATACTAAAACAAATAAACGTGAAGGATAGTTCAAAAAGTATTTTGGATTTATGAACACACTACATATCTATATCTACTTTCTCCGGATCCACCCGTACTCACCCCTCCATCCCCCCCTCTGCTGAACTGAAGCAAAGAGGGGGCTTAAAATACTGTAAATTAATACATTCCCCTCTTTACGAAGTACTACCCTTTATACACACCTTAATACTATATTGATTATCAACATACTGCAAAAGATAGAATTTTAGATTGTTCTAAAGCCGGAGGCTTTGAAATCCAATATCCCCGGTTACATCCGGGGTAGAATTGAAAGAGGAGTATCAACCCCGGAGGGTGTTGAATTAGATTTCACAAATAACAGATATTCAACACCGCC
>JAPLDX010000116.1 GCA_026391215.1 Bacteroidia bacterium | reverse complement strand
ACTACTGCAAACATTACATTGGAATTTGACCAGTATTTTATTGAAGGTTATGGTGGTTCCTGTACGGTTGAAATTTTCAATGGCACTTCGTGGATCAGCATCTACACTAATAGCTCGACTACAGGCAATCCGCACCATTCCAGTTTTGATATTACAACGCATATACAGAATAGAACCAATGTGCAAATTCGTTATAAATGGATTGGTAATTACTCATGGTTTTGGATTTTAGATAATATTAAAGTTGTAACTCTGTCATATAGCGGTGAACAATTTACCGAACAAACCGACATTGCGTTAGCAGGAGTATATCGTAGTTCCGTAGCCTGGGGCGATTATAACAATGACGGTAATCTGGATATTTTGCTGACAGGTTTGGGAGCTTCTAAAATCTACCATAACAATGGAGACAATTCTTTTACTGAGCAAACCAGCATTTTGTTAACAGGATTATCTTGGGGTTCTGCAGCCTGGGGCGATTATGACAATGACGGTGATCTCGATGTTTTGTTGACAGGTGATACAGGTTCAGGGCAAATTTCAAAAATCTACTGCAATAACGGAGACAATTCTTTTACTGAACAAACCGGAATTGCTTTAACCGGAGTATATGGGAGTTCCGCGGCCTGGGGTGATTATGACAATGATGGCTACTTGGATATCTTATTGACAGGAATTTCAAGTTCAGGTAGTATTTCAAGAATTTACCGGAACAATGGCAATAATACATTTAGCGAACAAACTGATATTTCATTAAAAGACGTCTGTTATAGTTCAGTTGCCTGGGGTGATTACGACAATGACGGCGATCCGGATATTTTATTGACAGGTTATACAACAGACGGATTCCGCATTTCTAAAATTTACAGCAATAATGACGGCAACAGCTTTACTGAGCAAACCGGGATTACGCTGACTGGAGTAATTTTTAGTTCAGTAGCATGGGGTGATTATGACAATGACGGTGATCTCGATGTTTTGTTGACAGGTGATACAGAATCAGGGCATATTTCCAAAATCTACCGCAATAATGGAGATAATTCTTTTACTGAACAAACCGGCATTACATTAACAGGAGTTCATTACAGTTCCGTAGCCTGGGGCGATTATGACAATGATGGTGATCTGGATGTTTTATTAACAGGTGGTATTTCAAAAATTTACCGCAACAATGGAGATAATTCTTTTACTGAGCAAACCGACATTGCATTAGCAAGAGTTGATTTCAGTTCCGCAGCATGGGGCGATTATGACAACGACGGCGATCTGGATGTGCTATTGACAGGTCAGTCAGATATAGGCCCTATTTCTAAAATCTATAAAAACAACAACTCTTTACAAAACTCTTCGCCCTCTGTTCCCGGTAATCTAAATGCGGTTGTAAATTATCAGCAAATTCAATTCACCTGGGATAAATCTACGGATTTACAAACCCCACAAGATGGATTAAATTATAATTTGGTGATCAGCAACACGCCCGGAGCTTGTGACATCGTCTCGCCAATGTCAAATACAGCCAATGGATTTCGTAAAGTGGTTCAGACAGGAAACAGGTCAAAAAATAGTACTTATACTCTTAATTCAAGTTTGCCAGCAGGTACTTATTACTGGGGTGTTCAGGCAATTGACAATGCTTATGCCGGTTCCATATTTGCTACCGGTACTTTTACTATTACGGATGCGCAGGCCGGATACTTAAAATTCTCGGATATTACGACCGGCAGTATGAAAATAAGCTGGACCAGGGGGAATAAAGAAAAATGCGCTGTATTTATAAATCAAACTACTACCGGCCTTCCGACCTTAACAAACAACACCACCTATATTGCCAATGCTGTTTCTGGAAAAGGCACACAGGCCGGTGATGGCTGGTACTGCGTTTATAATGGAATTGAAGATAGTGTAATTGTTTCCGGATTGTGTGGGAGCAATACATATAAAATAATGGTAATAGAATATTCGGGAGAGCCCGGCCAGGAAACCTATCTGACCTGTTCAAATACAACCAATCCTCAAACTTGTAAAACAGAGGAACAATTTACTGAGCAAAAAGACATTGCTTTAACAGGAGTAAGTTACAGTTCCGCAGCCTGGGGCGATTATGACAACGATGGCGATCTGGATATTTTATTAACAGGTGCCTCCGGAGATTATTCAAATTACAATCCTGTTTCCAAGATCTACCGTAACAATGGAGATAATAGTTTTATCGATCAGGTTGGAATTTCTTTGCCCGGTGTTTATGAGAGTTCTGCAGCCTGGGGTGATTACGACAACGACGGTGATCTGGATATTTTATTAACAGGCAATACAACTTCAGGCTATATTTCCAAAATCTATCTCAACAACGGCGACAACAGCTTTACCGAGCAAAGCGGTATTACTTTAACTAGTGTGTATGATGGTTCCGTGGCCTGGGGCGATTATAACAACGATGGTTATTTGGATATTCTAATGACGGGTTTTACAGGTTCAGACCGAATTTCCAAAATCTATCACAACAACGGCGACAATAGCTTTACCGAGCAAAACGTTATTACTTTAACTGGAGCAAATGCTGGTTCGGTTGACTGGGGCGATTACGACAACGATGGAGATCTTGATATTTTATTGACTGGGTACAATAGTCTTGGTCACGCTATTTCGAAAATCTATTGTAATAATGGTGATAAAAACTTTACCGAACAAACTGATATTTCTCTACCTGATGTTTTTTATAGTTCCGTAGCCTGGGGCGATTATGACAACGACGGTGATCTGGATATTTTATTGACTGGTACTACAGATGCGTATACTTCAGGCGCAATATCCAAAATTTATCGTAACGACGGTAACAACAGCTTTGCCGAGCAAACCGGCATTGACTTACCAGGAGTATATTATAGTTCCGTAGCCTGGGGCGATTATGACAATGACGGCGATCTGGACATCCTATTGACAGGTTCAGACATCTCCAAAATCTATCGGAACAACGGAGACAATAATTTTGCTGAACAAAGCGGGATTACTTTAAATGGTGTATCTGATGGTTCCGTAGACTGGGGTGATTACGACAACGATGGTGATCTGGATATTTTATTAACCGGATATTCGAGTTCAGGCTTAATTTCCAAAATCTATAGAAACAACAACTCTTTAAAAAACTCTGCGCCCTCTGTTCCTGGTAATTTAAATACGGTGGTAAATTATCAGCAAATTCAATTTAGCTGGGATAAATCTACGGATTTACAAACCCCACAAGACGGATTAAATTATAATTTGGTGATCAGCAGCACGCCCGGAGCTTGTGACATTGTCTCGCCTATGTCAAATACAGCCAATGGATTTCGTAAAGTGGTACAAATTGGAAACAGGTCAGAAACTAACTCATATACATTAAACTCAAGCTTACTGGATGGAACCTATTATTGGGGTGTCCAGGCAATTGACAATGCTTATACCGGTTCCGCATTTGCTACCGATACTTTTACTATTACGGAGGCACAGGCAACATATTTAAAATTCCCGGATGTTACAACCAGCAGTATGAAAATTAGCTGGATCAGGGGGAATAAAGAAAAATGCGCAGTATTTATAAATCAAACTACTACCGGACTCCCGACCTTAACAAACGACACCACCTATATTGCCAATGCTGTTTTTGGAAAAGGCACACAGGCTGGTGATGGCTGGTACTGCGTTTATAATGGAACTGAAGATAGTGTAATTGTTACCGGATTGTGCGGGAGCAATACATATAAAATAATGGTAATAGAATATTCGGGAGAGCCCGGCCAGGAAACCTATCTAACCTGTTCAAATACGACTAATCCTCAAACCTGTAATACACAGGAACAGTTTACCGAACAAACAGGCATTGCTTTGACCGGAGTGAGATACGGTTCCTCAGCCTGCTGGGGAGATTACGACAACGATAGCGATCTGGATGTTTTATTGACTGGTGATGGTATTTCCAAAATCTATCTTAACAACGGCGATAATACTTTTACCGAACAAACCGGTATTGCTATAACAGGAGAATCTTATGGTTCCTCAGCCTGGGGTGATTACGACAACGATGGTGATCTGGATATTTTATTGACTGGTTATTCTGGTTCAGAAGCTATTTCCAAAATTTATCGTAACAACGGTGACAATATCTTTTCCGGGCAAACTGACATTGCTTTAACAGGAGTATATTATAGTTCCGTGGCCTGGGGCGATTACAACAACGATGGTGATCTGGATATTCTATTGACTGGCCTGAATAGTATGGGGCAAAGTATATCTAAAATATACCGCAACAATGGTGATAATAGCTTTTCTGAGCAAAGTGGTATTGCTTTAACTGGAGTATATCTTGGTTCTGTTGCATGGGGCGATTACGACAATGACGGCGATCCGGACATTTTATTGACAGGTAATAGTTCAGGCAATATTATTTCAAAAATCTACACCAATAACGGTAACAATAGTTTTACCGAGCAAACAAACATTTCATTAACTGGGGTTGAGAGAAGTTCCGTAGCCTGGGGAGATTACGACAACGACGGCGATCTGGATATTTTATTGACAGGAGTGTCAATAGATGGGAGTATATCAATAATATACCGCAACAATGGTGATAATAGCTTTTCTGAGCAAACAGGAATTGCTTTAGCAGGAGTGAATTGGAGTTCAGTAGCCTGGGGCGATTACGACAATGACGGCGATCTGGATATTTTGTTGACTGGTTATACTGGTTCAGAGGCTATTTCCAAAATTTATTGCAACAACGGCGACAATAGCTTTACCGAACAAACCGGAATTGCTTTTGCTGGAGTTGAAAACAGTTCCATAGGCTGGTGCGATTACGACAGCGACGGTGATCTGGATATTTTATTGACAGGAAATTCAATTCCAGGAGCCATTTCCAAAATATATCGTAATAATAATTTCATAAAAAACAATAAACCACAAGCTCCTGTTGGTTTGATTGCATATGTTGATAATGGGAAATTGCATGTTTCATGGGAAAAAGCCGCTGATACAGAAACTCCGCAAAATGGATTAACTTATAATCTCCGGATAGGTACATCACCTGGCGGTTGTGAAATCATGGTTCCTATGTCTATGGCTGATGGGAAACGTACTATCCAAGCGATGGGCAATGCTGGGCAAAATACACAATGGGCTATAAATCTTCCTTCACCTTTACCTGAAAATATTTATTACAGTGTGCAGGCAATTGACAATGGTTTCCTTGCTAGCGACTGGTCGACTGAAAAATCTGAACTATTAAAATTTGTAGCTGATTTTATGCCAAATTCAGCTTGTCAGAAAAATGAAATACAATTCCAGGACAAATCTTATTCAATACAGTACCCGATCACAATTTACTTATGGAAATTCACTGAGAATTCAACTGTTACAACCTCTTCCCTGCAAAATCCGATTCATACTTTCCTGACTTCCGGAACTCACGAGGTAGAATTAACTATCACAAATTCTAATAATGAAACGATTTCGAGGCTAAGATCAATCAATATTCTCCCTTCACCATTAACTGATTTTACTGCTTCAAACATTTGCCAGGGAGTGCCTGTTTTATTAGACAATACCACCAATGCAAATACAACCACAATTAAGAGCTGGCTTTGGAGTTTTGGAGATAATTCCACAAATTCAACTTTAGAAGAGCCCGGCAATCATGGTTATATAAATCCTGGTGATTACGTAATTACATTAAAAGCATTTGCCGATAATAGCTGCACCGGTACAATTTCCAAAACAGTTACTGTTTCGAATTATCCTGTCGCAGAAATTACATCAAATGCACCTCTTTTGTTCTGCAAAGGAGATAGCGCTATGCTTTCTGTTTCCTATAATTCTGATTATTCGTACAGGTGGCTTTTAGATGATATATACCTTACTGATGCTGATTCAAGCAAATACACAGTTAAACTATCAGGAAATTATAAAGCTGAAGTGGTCAATAAGATTGGGAACTGCAAGGCTACTTCATCACCGGTCAAAGTGGAAGTAAAACCAATGCCCTATAAACCTGTTATTTCTTCCGATAACTATGAAGCCGGGAAATGTCTTGGTGAAACTCCGATGAAACTAAGTGTTAACCAGGCTGTTACCGGATATATCTACCAATGGTTCAGAAACGGCGTACCTCTCTCCGATGCGACTTCATTATATTTTGAAGGATTTCTTTTACAGGGAGATTATTCCCTCGAAGCTGACCTTAATGGATGCAAATCATTATCAGGTGTTTTTAACGTTTCCTTTGAAGATGCACCAAAAAAACCTGAGCTTTATGTCAGGGGACCTGTCGTGTGGTACATGGCCGCCAGCAATGATACTGCTTCCGGTTATATATGGTATCTAAATAATGAAGTAATTCCAGGTGCTGTTAGATTCATTTATGTGGCTAATAAGACGCTTGGAACTTACAAAGTTGCTATCAAGAATGAAATAGGCTGTAAAACCTTCAGCGATGAAATAACAATACCGGTTTCGAAATCGGGAATGACTGATTTTTTTGTTCCGGCTGAGTATCTGGTAAAAGATTCTGATCCCTTCGAAGGATTAAAAATATATCCAAATCCCGGCGCCGGTATTTTTACAATTGAGATTGACAATGATGTCTTTGGAGAGATCCTGATAAGCATCATTACCGAACAGGGAAAAGACATTTTAAGTATTAAGTTTGATAAAACAACTGAGCATTTCTCCAGCCAGCTTGACTTGAGCGAGCAATCTGAGGGGCTATATATCATTAACCTTCTGATAGATAAATATTTTGCCTCAAGGAAATTAGTTATTGAGTAAAAATCGCCGGTTTATTTAGTATACTGCTTAAACAGCCCGGGGCCAAAGAACCCGGAGGGCTGTTTCTAAAATCGGGTCGGAGTATGTATCTTCACCTGGCAAACATATATCAGGAATAATTATGAAACCCACATGTATTGCATACACAATATTATAATAATCAGTCACATGTGGGTTCCATCATACCCTTAAAATAAATTATTATATGATGAAAAAGATATGGATGATATGTGCAATATCTATGTTATTGATCCGGGGAAATTCACAGCAAACCGGCTTCCGGCTGAACGAACAGGGATATTTTGAAAATGGGGGAGTAAATGTGATGGCTTTCCAGGATATTTATCCCGAAGGCCACCAGGGAGGCGTTGCGATTATAATGCACGGAATGAGGATCGCTACCAACGGCGATCTGCGGCTTGACGAGACACCGGGACAATGGCAGCCGATTCCAAAACAGAAAAAGCGGACAGCGGATACAGCAGGTAATATCATTACCACAAACCTTACTTATCCCGATTCAGCGATCAACCGCAAAGGATTTAATCCCATAATATATCCTGACCTCTATTTAAATTATACCGTAAAAACACGGGCTGAAGGCGGTTCTGTTATTGTGACTGTTGACCTGGACAGACCTGTACCTGCTGAATTTATTGGAAAAGCAGGATTCAACATGGAACTTTTCCCGGGGATCCTGTTTGGCAAAACATGGATGATGGACAGCCATGCAGGAATATTCCCCCGGCAGGCCAATGGACCGGGAATGTATGATAAGGCAGGAATCCTGGTTGCGGCAGAACCAATGGCTGAGGGAAAACAGCTTGTAGTTGCACCGGAAAATGATCTTTTAAGACTTACAATCCGGTCAGCAAAAAATAACCTGCAGCTAATCGATGGCCGTTATTTACATAATAACGGATGGTTTGTCGTAAGATCACTTGTGCCTGCAGGGGCAACGAAAAATGCTGTAGAGTGGATCATTACACCAAATGTTGTCGGCGGATGGATAGCTGATCCGGTCATTCATGTTTCACAAATAGGGTATAAGCCTTCTCAACAGAAATTTGCGCTTATCGAGCTGGATAAGAACGATCCTGCAAGGGAAAATGTTGAACTGGTCAAAATTGATGAGGCTGGCAAACAAGAGGCTGTACTTTCAGGGAAAGCTCCTGAATGGGGTAAATTCCTGAGATACAATTATCTGAAGTTTGATTTCTCATCTATGGAAGATGAGGGGATCTACCTGGTTAAGTACGGGAAACAAAAATCGCAAACTTTCCGCATATCAAAAGACGTTTTTGAAAGACATGTCTGGCAGCCGACACTTGAATATTTTCTCCCTGTACAGATGTGCCACATGCGTATCAATGAGAAGTATCGTGTATGGCACGGACTCTGCCACATGGATGATGCCCGGATGGCACCTGTTGACACCAATCATTTTGACGGTTATAAGCAGGGGAGTTCCACATTGACTGATTATAAATCCGGAGAGCATGTCCCTGGACTAAATATCGGAGGATGGCACGATGCGGGAGATTATGACCTCAGAGTCGAATCGCAAAGCGGTGAGGTTTATATCCTTACCCAGACTTACGAGGCATTCAATATAGAATATGATGAGACGTCCATTGACCAGTATTCCAGGGTTGTTGAGATACACCAGCCAGACGGCAAGCCTGACATCCTTCAACAGATAGAACATGGGGCGCTTTCAGTTGTTGGAGGATACCGGAACATGGGAAGACTCTACAGGGGAATTATCTGTCCTTCGCTGAGACAGTATGTTCTGCTTGGTGATGGCATCAATATGACTGACGGCCTGATCTTCAATGCTGATGTGAAATCTTCGCCAGCTGATGACAGATGGGTTTTCACGGAAGTTAATCCGGGCAGGGAGCTGACCACTGCTGCGCACCTGGCAGCAGCTTCAAGAGTCCTGAAAGGCTTCAATGATACCCTCAGCAGTCAGTGTCTTGAGATAGCTGAAACCATCTTTGATCTTGACCGCACCATTACCGGCCATACCGTTTCATCAAAAGTACATGCTGCCACTGAGCTTTTTCTGACTACCGGCGAGAAGGTCTATAAAGATTTTATTCTTGAACATGAGTCATTGATAGTAAAGGATATACGCAATCTGGGATGGTTGATCGGGCCGGCACTTCCAAAGATCAATAATCCGGCATTCACACAATCGCTGAGGGAAGCTGCAAAAGAATTCTCCGCTGAAATAGCAAAGCAGGGAAATGATACTCCCTACGGGGTACCTTATCGTCCTTATATCTGGGGAGCTGGCTGGGAAATTCAGAGCTTTGGAGTGAGACAATATTTTCTGCATGAAGCTTTCCCTGATATCTTCCCGTCAGATTATGTTTTCAACGCCCTTAATTTTATACTCGGTGTTCACCCTGGAACAAATACATCTTCTTTTGCTTCAGGAGTAGGGGCGAGGTCGACCACCGTCGCTTATGGTGTCAACCGTGCCGACTGGTCATATATCCCCGGGGGCGTTTCTTCAGGGACAGCGCTGATACGTCCTGATTTTCCCGAACTGCTTGAATGGCCTTATCTGTGGCAGCAGCAGGAATATGTGATGGGAGGAGGAGCAACCAATTTCATGTTCCTTGTCCTGGCGGCAGACGAGCTCCTTAAAGAATAAAATTGATACCTTTGAAGCAGCATGGAAAAAACTCTGAGAATCGGCATACTGCGCGAAACCAAAAATCCTCCTGACAGGAGGGTTCCCCTGACGCCACCACAGATAATTGCTCTGGAGGAACAATATCCTTTTGCTGAATTCTTCGTTCAGCCCAGCGATTATAGATGCTATTCCAATGAAGAATATGAATACCTCGATATCCCGCTGAAAGAAGACCTTCATGAATGCGATATTCTGATGGGTATAAAGGAGGTGGATAAGCGGACTTTCATTCCGGGCAAGACATATATGTTTTTTGCGCATGTGGGGAAAAAGCAGCCTCATAACAAAGAGATGTTCAGGGAGATGGCAGACAAAAATATCGGGCTTGTTGATTATGAATATCTTACAACAGACAAAGGCGAGAGAGTAGTCGCATTCGGCCGTTGGGCTGGTATTGTCGGAGCATATAACGGATTGAGAGCCAGGGGTATAAAGACAAACAGGTTCAAGCTGAAACCGCCATATCAGTGCCATGATCTCGACGAGATGTGGGCGGGACTCAGGCTCATTGAACTCTCCCCCGGACTCAAGGTGCTGGTCACAGGCGGAGGACGTGTGGCAAACGGCGCCATGGAGACATTAAGCGTCTGCAACATGGTTCAGGTTGAACCGGATAAATTCCTGAACCGCGAATTTGATGTCCCGGTAGTTTGCAGGATAGATCCTGAACATTATACAAAGCATAAGGGAGGTCAGAAATTCAGCTTCAGCCATTTTACAAGGCATCCGGAAGAATACGAATCAACCTTCATGCCTTTTACCAAAGTTACTGACATTCTGATAACCGGCCATTTCTGGGATCCGAGATCACCTGTCTTCTTTACAAAGGAAGATATGAAAAAACCGGAATTCAGGATCTCTGTCATTGCCGACATAAGCTGTGATGTCAATGGTCCCATACCATCAACATTAAGAGCGACAACTATCTCAGATCCTTTTTATGCATATAATCCTCATCTTGAAACGGAGGAGCCGGCATTTTCACGGACGACAAATATTACAGTGATGTCTATTGACAACCTTCCGGGCGAGCTGCCCCGCGATGCTTCACAGGATTTCGGTAAACAGCTGATGCAGAATACTCTGCATGACATCCTTACGGAAAATGAAAGCCCGATGATAACCCGGGCTACAATACTGAAAAACGGCAATCTGACGCCATCATTCAATTATCTCAGCGATTATCTGAGTAATTCTCTCTAAAAGGTTACAGGCGTCCGGCTTCGGGCGTCAGGCTGATCATAGCCTTTTTTCCCCTGTAGCCTTTTGCCCGTTGCCTGTTGCCTTTTCATATCCGTTCTATTTTACTAAATTTGAATTTTACTTTAATATGAGGATAATAATCCTTGGAACGGCATATCCCTACCGCGGAGGCCTGGCATCTTATAACGAACGCCTTGCCCGGCAGTTCATATCCGAGGGGCATGATGCTGAGATACTTACATTCACAATGCAGTATCCTGGATTTCTTTTCCCGGGGAAGACTCAATATACTGATAGTCCGGCGCCGGCAGGAATTAAGATAACCAGGGTTCTGAATTCCATTAATCCCTTTAACTGGATCAGAACAGGCAACAGGATCAGGAAAGCAAAGCCGGATATAGTCATAATAAAATACTGGAATCCGTTCATGTCACCATGCTTTGGGACTGTCGCCCGGATAGCACGGAAAAACAGGAATACAAATACCCGGGTGATCTGCATCTTCGATAATGTCATCCCTCACGAAAAGAGTTTCATTGACAGGATACTGACAAGATATTTTGTGCGCAGCATTGACGGCGCTGTTGTGATGTCACGAAGTGTCGGCGATGATCTGAAAGAATTCAGGGTCAATATTCCGGTCAAATTTAATCCTCACCCGCTATATGATAATTACGGTGCAATCCTTCCACGTGATGAAGCATTAAATAAGCTCAGCCTGAATGCCGGTTATTCATACATGCTCTTTTTCGGATTTATCAGGGCATATAAAGGACTTGATCTTCTCCTGGAGGCTTTTGCTGACAAGCGGCTGATAAACAGAAAGCTTAAGCTGATAATCGCCGGAGAGTTCTATGAAAGCGATGTTCCTTACAAGACGATCATTGAAAAACGGAATATCGGCAATGACATCATCCTTTATGACCGTTTTATAAAGGAAGATGAAGTAGCATTGTTTTTCAGCGCAGCCGATCTTGTGGTTCAGCCTTACCGGAGCGCAACACAGAGCGGAGTCACACAGATTGCCTACCATTTTGAAAAGCCTATGCTGGTCACTGATGTGGGAGGATTAAGTGAAATAGTCCCTGACGGAAAATGCGGTTATGTTGTAAAACCTGAGCCGGGATTCATAGCTGAAGCAATTATTGATTACTTTAGCAATAACCGGAAGAAACAATTTATTGAGGGGGTAAAACAACAGAAAATGAAATTTACCTGGGATAAGTTAATTGATTCGATATTAGATATTTATAAACAAATTTAATTACGGATTGCGGATTTGCGATTACGGAATAAAATCCGAAATCCAAAATCTGAATTCCGAAATTCCAAGTTATGATCTACAGAAGTAAAGCTCCACTACGATTGGGTCTTGCCGGCGGCGGTACAGATGTTTCCCCGTATTCTGACATATATGGCGGGGCTGTTTTAAATGCAACAATTGACCAGTATGCGTACTGTACCATTGAAGAAACAAAACCCGGATCAATAATTATCAATGCCGCTGATCTCGGCATTAAGAAGAATTATCCGTCTCAGCTCGCTTTACCGGTAGATGGCTCTCTTGATCTTCATAAAGGTGTTTATAACAGGATCGTGAAGGACTTCAGGATCACGAAACCGCTCTCTTTTAAGATCACCACTTATTGCGATGCCCCTCCCGGAAGCGGTCTTGGTTCATCATCGACAATGGTTGTGGCCATCCTGAAGGCATTTGCAGAATGGCTTAACCTGCCGCTTGGAGATTATGATATGGCACACCTTGCCTGCCAGATCGAGAGAATTGACCTGGGACTCCGCGGCGGCAAGCAGGACCAGTATGCCGCTACTTTCGGAGGATTTAATTTCATTGAGTTTTACAAAGATGACAGGGTGGTGGTTAATCCGCTGAGAATAAAACAATGGATCGCTGATGAGCTCGAAGTATCAATGGTGCTCTATTATACCGGAGCATCAAGGTCATCAGATAAGATAATAATGGAGCAGCAGGCAAATACAACCAGGGGGAAGAAGCTTCCGCTTGAAGCGACACACAGGATCAAGCAGAATTCCTATGTGATGAAGGACTTTCTCCTTAAAGGCGATATTGTCAGATTTGCGAAGGAACTGGGAAAGGAGTGGGAGAATAAGAAGAAGATGGCATCGGCAATTACAAATAAGAACATTGAAATGATATATGAAGCTGCAGTCAAATCAGGAGCATACGGAGGCAAGGTATCAGGTGCAGGAGGAGGAGGCTTTATGTTCTTTACAATAGATCCGGTCCGAAGACTGGACCTGATCAATAGACTTAACAAGTTCCATGGCAGAGTGCTGAACTTTCATTTCAGTGATATGGGATGCCAGGGATGGAAGATAAGTTGAAAGTTTAAAGTTTAAAGTTTAAAGTTCAAAGTGAAAATATTAAGAGATGCAGGAAAGAATAAAAAGTCAGATAAAGAACTCGGCTGAGGTACAGCAGAGGCTCCTGGAATCATCGGATGTTCTGGCTGCCGTTGAGCAGGCAGCAAATGCTATAATATCGGCATTCAGGAACAAGAAGAAATTGATGCTGGCTGGCAACGGAGGAAGCGCTGCCGATGCCCAGCACATTGCAGCGGAATTCGTAAACCGCTTCGGATTTGACAGGCCCGGTCTGCCGGCTATCGCATTGACTACTGATACCTCAATTATTACAGCAGTAGGAAATGATTCAAGATTCGAAAGAGTTTTTTCACGCCAGGCAGAGGCTCTGGGCTGTGAGGGTGATGTGTTTTTAGGAATATCAACATCCGGAACATCACAGAATGTCATAGAAGCCCTGGAAAGCTGCAGAAAGAATGGGATTGTAACTATCGGGCTTACAGGTATTTATGGCGGACTGATGAAGGACCACTGTGATATCTGCATCAAGGTTCCATCAGGCGAGACCCCGCGAATACAGGAATTGCATAGTCTTATCGGTCACATAATCTGCAATCTGGTTGAAGAGGAATTGTTCAGCCGGCTTAATCAGATAAAATGATGGAAGCGATCATCCTGGCAGGAGGAATGGGAACCAGGCTGCGAAAAGTAGTTACAGATGTCCCCAAACCAATGGCCCCCGTTAATGATAAACCATTTCTCTTTTACATCCTGCACTGGATGAGCAATTTTCCGGTAGAAAAGATAATCCTTTCTACAGGTTATATGTCTGAAAGTATTATCGAATATTTTGGCAGTTCATTCGAAAACATCAGGCTGGTATATGTAAAAGAAGAAGAGCCGCTTGGTACAGGAGGTGCAGTGCTTAACGCTCTTAAAAGCACCAGGGGAAACAATATTCTGATATTGAACGGAGATACATGGTTTCCTATTGACCTCAATGAATTTTACTCTTTTCATCTTAAGAACAATCACATTTTTTCCATTGCTTTAAAGCGCATGAAAAAAATCTCGCGTTATGGATCTGTCGAAACAGACGGAGATACAATAGTCCGGTTTAACGAAAAGAAATACTGTGCTGAAGGATTGATCAATGGAGGCATCTACCTGGTTAACAGTCAATTCTTTAAATCCAGGCAGCTTCCTGATGTTTTTTCGCTGGAAAAAGAATTGCTGGCAAAGGAAGCCGAAACATCAGTTTTGAAAGGAGTAGTTTTTGATGATCCATTCATTGACATCGGGGTTCCGGAGGATTACCA
>JAPLDX010000022.1 GCA_026391215.1 Bacteroidia bacterium | reverse complement strand
AATCCTGACACCAAGCCGGACGTACTAATGCAGTGGGGTATCCTGGGAAGTATTTTTGCCGAATACGTGCTTGAAATAAGGAATCCCGTTGTCAAGTTGCTGAATATTGGTGAAGAAGAATCGAAAGGAACTCCCTCCATCAAGACTGCATATGAACTCATGAAGGATTGTCCCCAGCTGAATTTCAAAGGCAACATTGAAGCTAATTATCTTTTCAGGGAAACAATGCCCGATGTGATCATATGTGACGGATTTGTCGGGAATGTATTATTAAAACAAACAGAAGCATTTCATTATATTTATAAGTCCAGAAATCTTAAGGATTCTTATTTTGATAGTCTCGATTTTGAGAATATTGGCGGTACTCCCATTGTTGGTATCAATGCCAATGTTGTAATTGGTCATGGTGTTTCAAAGCGAAAAGCTATAATGAACATGATCCTTCAGACCAGCGTTGTTGTTCACGCCAACCTGGCCCAGAAGATTAAAGAAGCTATTTGATATGGAAAAAATTCGTGCGGCCATTACCGGAATTCATGCCTGGGTTCCTGAGTACAGGCTTACAAACCACGAGCTTTCAAAAATGGTTGATACTTCCGACGAGTGGATCATGCAGCGTGTCGGAATTAAGGAAAGACGTATCCTGAAGGGTGAAGGGCTTGGAAGTTCAGACCTTGGTGAACAGGCAGTGAGGGGTCTTCTTGAAAAAACAGGCACCTCGCCTGATGATATTGACCTTTTAATCTGTGCTACTGTTACCCCGGATATGGCATTTCCGGCAACAGCAAATATAATATCTGACAAGACTGGAATAAAAAATGCGTTCAGCTTTGATCTTAATGCAGCCTGTTCCGGGTTCCTGTTTGCGCTGCAATCAGCTGCTGAATATGTTGAAAGCGGCAAATACAGGAAAGTTATAGTCGTTGGCGCCGATAAAATGTCATCAATTACTGATTATACCGACCGCACACAATGTCCTTTGTTCGGAGATGCAGGCGGAGCCGTTTTGCTGGAACCAACCTCTGAAGATGTCGGGATAATGGATCATATTTTTCATACTGACGGCTCGGGGCGTAAGTATTTACATCTGAAGGCAGGCGGTTCAGTTAAACCTTCATCCCATGAGACAGTTGATGCAAAGGAACATTTCCTTTATCAGGAAGGGCAGAGCGTATTTAAATTTGCCGTGGTGAATATGGCTGATGTGGCAGCTGAAATAATGGAACGGAACAAGCTTAAACCGGAAGACATTGCCTTTCTGGTCCCGCATCAGGCGAACCTTCGTATAATAGATGCAACCGGGAAAAGGATGGGACTTCCTCCTGAAAAGGTGATGATAAATATCCAAAACTACGGAAATACGACTAATGCCACTATTCCGCTTTGCATCTGGGAATACGAAAAAAGGTTAAAAAAGGGAGATATACTTATACTTGCCGCATTTGGCGGTGGATTCACATGGGGGTCAATTTACCTCAAGTGGGCATATGATCCGAAATAAAAAATGTACCCACCCCCTTGGTCCCCCTCCCTGCTACGCAAGGAGGGGGAAATAGTCTCAATTACAACGTATTAAGCCCCCTGCCTTGCGTAGCAGGGAAGGGGGTTGGGGGGAAGTGTACATGAGGCACAATAACAAGAATGTTGGGGCTAATATAAAATAGTTTTTATATTTGTGAGTAATTAAGCTTGTAACTCAAAAATCTGATGTGCTATGGCAAAAAACAATGAGACTGAACCTGCTGCAATAAACCTGATCAGCAACGGGACAGATATTTCCGGTGATATCAAGTCAAACGGAGATATTCGTATCGATGGCAGCCTGACAGGGAACCTTAATACTAAAGGCAAGGTGGTTATTGGAGTTACAGGGAAAGTAAATGGCGAAGTCATATGTAAAAACTCCGAAGTGTCGGGCAGCGTGGAAGGGAAGATCTGTGTAAGTCAATTGTTAATTCTTAAAGCTTCTTCAAGGATACTTGGCGATATAGCTACTTCAAAACTATCGATTGAACCCGGAGCAAAGTTTACCGGAAACTGTAAAATGAGCGATAACGACGACAATGGAGGAGCAGCAAGACCAAAAGAACCGGAACGACCCGGAAAATAAAGGACTGCAGGCAGTTGGCAAATATTCCGGAATAGTGGTACAAATGGGAGTTATTATCTTCCTTACTACATGGGGAGGAATTAAGCTGGATAAGCTGGCTGGATTCAGTAATCCTGTCTTTACAATAATCCTTTCTCTTCTTGGAGTGTTTGCGGCAATCTGGGTTGCCATTAAGGATTTTATAATAAAAAAATAATCCATCTTTTGAAACCCCTGGCCAGATCGGTATTTTTACTCGCAATCATTGAAATGCTGGTGCTGGTTGCCGGATTCATAATTGTTACAAACTTTAATACCCCCCGGATTTTCAACGACATAGGAGTAGCATCGGCTATTTTTACCCTTATTACTCTTTTGGTCCTGATATTTTTTTTCAGGGGACAGAGTAAGGAACCTGCCAGCCAGATCATGCACAGCCTTGTCGCAGTAAGCATTAAATTTCTGGCTGAACTTATATTCGCATTCATCTGGTTTTTTATAGCTAAAAAAACAGGATTATCGTCTGTTGTATTATTTTTTGTTCTATATTTAACATTCACATTGTTTTCTGTATTGATTATATGGAAAACAGTGAAAGGCAGATCTTTAGAATAATTACAGATTTGAAAACGAGATTAACTACCGGTCTTTTCTTTATTCTCTTCCTGCTTGTATATAATTTCCCGGCTGTCGGGCAGGCGGCGCATGGATCTCCCGAGGCAACGGCAGCAGGACAATCTAAAGGACCATTTGATGCAAGCTCATTCATCATTGAGCATGTCAGCAATTCGCATGAATGGCATCTCCTGACGATCAGGAAAAAAGATGGAACGGAGAAAAATATCTCCATTCCACTGCCAGTAATCCTTTATCAGAAAGGTACCGGCCTCCATTTTTTCTTCTCGGACAAACTGGCGCACGGGCATGAATATAAGGGTTTCCGGCTTGAAGAGGAGGGAGAGTATGCTGGTAAAATTGTGGCAATGAATGCAGCCGGAGAGATTGACAAGGAGAATATCCCTCTTGACTTTTCAATGACCAAAATGGTAGTCGGAATGCTTGCTGCAGCTTTGCTGGGCCTCTGGCTTTTCATTTCACTGTCACGATCATATAAGAAATCAGGCATTAGCCATCCAAGGGGTATCCAGAGCTTTCTTGAACCTGTGATCTGTTTCATACGCGATGATGTTGTTATACCCAATATTGGGTATAAGCACTACGAGAAATTCATGCCGTACCTTTTGTCAGTATTCTTCTTTATATTGATAAACAACCTCATGGGGCTTATCCCGTTCCCACCGCCTTTCGGAGCAAACGTAACCGGGAACCTGGCGCTTACAATGACACTGGCACTGTTCACATTCTTTACCGTTCAACTAAACGGAACGAAAGGTTACTGGAAACACATATTTGCCACACCAGGTGTGCCGCTATGGCTTCTGCCGATAATGGTACCCGTAGAACTGATAGGAATAGTATCAAAACCGTTTGCCCTGATGATACGTTTGTTCGCAAATATAACTGCCGGTCATATTATTGTTATTAGCTTAATGGCATTGATATTTATTTTTGATTCAATCTGGGTTTCACCAGTGTCGGTTTTCTTTGTGATCTTTATGGATTGCCTCGAATTACTTGTGGCTTTCCTTCAGGCATATGTCTTTACATTTTTATCATCGCTGTTCATCAGCATGGCGCTGGTTGAGGAGCATCATTAATTTTTATTGTTAATTAATATTTTTTATTATGGAAACACAGGCAGCAATATCGCTGGCATCAATCGGAGCAGGACTGGCAGTTATAGGAGCAGGTCTTGGCATTGGCAGAATCGGCGGATCAGCCATGGACGCAATCGCCAGGCAGCCGGAAGCTGCTGGCAAAATTCAGTTGGCTATGTTAATTGCAGCCGTCCTAATTGAAGGGGTTGCCCTGTTTGCCGTTGTTGTAGCACTTATTGCTTAAGGGAAACAAGATCCTGCAATGGTTGATTGCAGGATCTTTTAAAGGAAATTTTAAACTCAGGAACTATGATATTATTAGCAGGTAACAGCCTGACCGCAGTCGGTGTTGGCACATTATTCTGGTCAATCCTGATCTTCTCACTTTTTTTCTTTCTGCTTGCAAAATTTGCATGGAAGCCGATTCTTGCTGCAATAAAGCAAAGAGATGAAATGATCAAAGGATCAATCGAATCCGCAGAAAATGCTCGTAAAGAGATGCAAAAACTGCAGGCTGATAATGAAGCGATCCTGAAAAAGGCAAGGGAGGAACGCGAGACAATCCTTAAAGAAGCAAGAGATGTCCGTGATAAGCTGATAGCCGAAGCCAAGGGAAGAGCTACTGAAGAAGCTGAGAAAATAGTTGAAAAAGCTATGACAGGCATTGAAAGGGAAAAAGATAAAGCTCTTTCAGAAATCCATGAGCAGGTAGCTACTCTTTCTGTTGAAATTGCCTCAAAACTGCTTGGTGAAAAGCTCAGCAAGACAGGAGAGCAGGATAAGCTGATAGATAAGTATCTGAAAGATATTGATTTAAAGAAAAATTAACCTCTTCCTGGTAAATGAACGACAGTAAAATATCTGTAAGATACTCACGGGCTTTGTTCCAGTCGGCACTTGAAAACAAGATGCTTGATAGGGTTTATCAGGACATGCTGAATGTTGCACAGATATGTACTTTCCCGGAAGTAAGGGAACTGCTTAAAAGTCCGATAATCCGGCCTTCCAAAAAGACTTCAATACTTCATGAAGTGTTCGGTAAAGACCTTTGCAGCCTTACTTATTCGCTTATTGATCTGGCTGTCAAAAACGGCAGGGAAAGCTTTATTCCTGCTATTGCCAGGGTTTTCAGGAGCGAAACCATGAAGCACAACGGTATTACCGAAACTGTGCTGACCACGGCAGTTAAAGCAGATGATAAAGTAAAAAAACAGGTATCCGATCTGATCTCTTCCACATTTAATACAAAAGTAGAACTGAAAGAAATTGTTGATGAAGATATTATCGGAGGATTCATCCTGAGGATTGATGACAAGTATATTGATGCCAGCATCAGGAATAAGCTCCGCAAAATAGAAAAAGAGCTGAAAGGCAACAGGCTGACAGCTTAAAGAATGGGAAATAATTATTTAAGGAAATAAGATATAAAAATATGGCAAGCATTAAACCTGCAGAAGTTTCAAAGATCCTCCAAAAGCAACTCGAGGGAATTCAAACCGGGACCGAACTGGAAGAGGTTGGGACCGTCCTTACGGTTGGCGACGGGATAGCTCGTATTTACGGCCTCACAAATGCTCAATCAAACGAATTGATTGAATTTGAAAACGGGATTGAAGCAATTGTACTGAATCTTGAGGAAGATAATATCGGAGCTGTGCTGCTTGGTCCGACCGAGGAGATCAATGAAGGAGATATTGTTAAACGCACCGGGAGAATAGCCTCCATTGGCGTAGGTGAAGGATTGCTTGGAAGAGTAGTATCTCCGACAGGACAGCCACTTGACGGGAAAGGTCCCATTAGCGGAAAACTATATATTTTACCTTTTGAAAGAAAAGCCCCGGGTGTTATTTTCCGCCAGCCTGTGAAACAACCGTTGCAGACAGGGATAAAGGCTATTGATGCCATGATACCAATAGGGCGCGGACAGAGAGAACTTATCATTGGTGACAGACAGACAGGTAAAACAGCTATTGCAATTGATACTATCATAAACCAGCGTAGCAATTTTGAGAAAGGGAAACCGGTATATTGCATTTATGTTGCTGTTGGTCAGAAAGGATCAACGGTGGCAAATATTGCAAAGACTCTTGAAGAATACGGAGCACTGGAATATACAGTGATTGTTCTTGCAACAGCATCAGATCCTGCAGCATCACAGTTCTATGCTCCGTTTGCCGGCGCTGCAATCGGAGAGTTCTTCCGTGACACGGGACGCGATGCCCTTATCATATATGACGACCTGTCAAAACAAGCAGTCTCCTACAGGGAGGTGTCTCTTCTGCTCCGCCGTCCGCCTGGGCGTGAAGCTTATCCGGGTGATGTTTTCTACCTGCATTCACGTCTTCTTGAAAGAGCAGCAAAGATCATCGAATCAGATGAGGTTGCAAAACAGATGAATGACCTTCCGGAAGCCTTGCGTCCTATGGTGAAAGGAGGAGGGTCGCTTACAGCCCTGCCTATAATCGAAACACAGGCAGGCGACGTTTCAGCATATATCCCTACAAATGTGATCTCGATAACGGACGGACAGATATTCCTCGAATCCGGTCTTTTCAATGCCGGCGTACGGCCTGCTATCAACGTTGGTATTTCAGTATCAAGGGTTGGAGGAAATGCCCAGATCAAATCAATGAAGAAAATTGCCGGAACGCTGAAAGTTGACCAGGCTCAGTACCGTGAGCTTGAAGCATTTTCCAAATTCGGATCCGACCTTGATGCCACTACACTGGCTGTTCTGAATAAAGGAGCGAGAAACGTACAAATACTTAAACAGGGACAATATGCACCCGTACCGGTTGAAAAACAAATAGCAATTATCTATTGCGGAACCATGGGATTGCTGAAGGATGTTCCTGTTGATAAGGTTAAAGCTTTTGAAACTGAATATATTGAATATCTCGATTTGAAGCACAGGGATATTCTTGATAATCTGCGCGACGGCATACTCAATAACGATATTACAAAAGTACTTGAAAAGGTTGCTGCAGAACTGACGGCTAAATATAAGCCTTAGAAATAACAGTGACCAGGATGATTTAATGAGTAAGAGATGGCAAATTTAAAGGCGATTAGGATCAGAATAAGCTCTGTCAAATCCACGAAACAGATCACTTCAGCAATGAAAATGGTTTCTGCTGCCAAGTTGAGAAGAGCTCAGGATAAGATTGTCCGCCTGCGTCCTTACGTAAGTAAATTGAAGGAGATACTAACTGGCCTTACACAAAGCCTTGCTGAATCAGAAGTGGAAAACATTTACGGACGGATTACTCCCCCGGAAAAGATCCTTGTTGTTGTGATTACTTCCAACAGAGGTCTTTGCGGGGCTTTTAATGCGAATGTGATTAAGGAAGCCAGACGGATTGTATCCGAAAAGTATCTCGACCAGTTCAATAAAGGGGACGTTGTATTCCTCACTATAGGGAAAAAAGGCTATGATTACCTGAGAAAACAGAATGTTAAAATGGTTCCTGAGCGTAATGCTCTTTTAAACAACCTTACTTTCGATAATGTTGCTGTTGTTGCTGAGGAGATCATGAAAAAATTTGTTTCGAAAGAATATGACAGAGTAGAGGTCATTTATAATCATTTTAAAAATGCAGCGGTTCAAAGCCTGACAGATGAGCAATTCCTTCCGGTTGAATCAACTCCTTCAGGGAATAAGGCTGCAGCTCCGGTGGATTATATCTATGAACCCTCGGAAGAGGAAATAGTCAAAGAGCTTATACCTAAATCGCTGAAGATTCAATTTTACAGAGCAGTACTCGATTCATTTGTGGCAGAGCATGGCGCCAGGATGACTGCAATGCATAAGGCTTCCGACAATGCTACAAACATGATACGGGAGCTGACGCTTCAATACAATAAAGCACGTCAGGCCGCCATTACAAATCAGATACTTGAAGTCGTAAGCGGTGCCGAAGCCCTGAAAGGCTGAAAAAATCATGTACAATCATTCCGAACTAAAGGAGATAATTGAAAAGGCTTTATTGAATCTTTCGTACAATACGGAAGCCTTAAAGCTTATTGAACCTGTTAAATACATTCTTTCCATTGGAGGCAAAAGATTACGTCCGATATTGGCTTTGATGGCATGTAACCTTTTCAACGATAAGATAGATGATGCAATTCTTCCGGCCATCGGACTGGAGGTTTTTCATAATTTCACACTTGTCCATGATGATATTATGGACCAGGCTTCTGTCAGACGAAATTACCCCACGGTACACAATAAATGGAATGTAAACCAGGCCATTATATCGGGAGATGTAATGGCTTTTATTGCAAATGAGTGTTTTCTTCAGACTCCGGCCAATAATCTTCTCAGAGTTTTCCGGGTATTCAATAAAGCCGCCATTGAGGTATGTGCAGGACAGCAGCTGGATCTTGATTATGAAAAAGCTGCCATTGTAAGTCAGGATGAATACCTTAAAATGATAGAACTGAAAACTGCTGTATTTCTGGCAGCTTCACTTAAAATCGGCGCAATTACAGGAGGCAGTGATGACAAAGATTCAGACCTGCTCTATGAATTTGGCAGAAATATTGGACTTGCTTTTCAGATTCAGGACGATTTACTCGATATATGGGGAAATACAAAGGTGTTTGGCAAAACATCAGGAGGTGATATTGTCGCCAATAAAAAAACATTTCCCCTCGTTAAAGCCCTGGAAATAGCTTCAGCCAGCCAGCATAAACAGCTTCAGAAGCTATTATCCTTTAAAGATCCTGATACCGGGGAGAAGGTAAAAAACGTTATCTGCCTGTATGACCAGCTTAACATAAAAGAAATTACAGAAACGCTGGCTAATAATTTTATTGACAGGGCATTCAGCTTGTTAAAAAAAGTAAGTGTTGATGAAGAAAGAAAAAAAGAGCTGGAATATATTACCAGCTCTCTTATCGGACGGGATCGTTAACTTATAAACCCCCTGTATCTTCGTGTTTTTTCAGCCAGTCAATGTTGATAAGAACTCCTGCATTCAACATGAACTGATCATATTTGCCGAGAATATATTTTGCTTCAGCATAAATATCAAACTGTTCTGTGATTTTCATATATGTGCCAACACCCAGGTTTAATCCGAGGACATTATCGTTTTCCTTAAAAACCTCACCAGCACCAGTACCAGTATACTTTTCTCTTTTCCAGGCAACCAAAACATCAAGCCCTGCAAGTCCGTAAAATTCGAATTTATCGAGTGAATTGAAAACATAATGACCGTTGATATCAAACATCATGGTATTGACTGTTGTCCTCCAATCCAGCTCCTTATAGAAATGAGGGATAAAAAAAGTGAAGGAAGGCGAAATATGTATTGGGACCGTTATTTCGTAAATTCCTTTCAGTGATGCAAAAACATGTCCGCTTTTATTGTAATCATAGTCCATTTCATGAAAATGATAACCGGTTGTAAATCCGGTTCCTCCCCCGATTTTTGTAAACTGGGCATTTACTTTGGAGACCATTAGAATAATGACAAGTAATCCGAATATTAGTTTTTTCATGTGGTATTAAATAAGCATAAATAATATTATGACTGTTTAAAGATAAATTTTTATGATATACAAGTCAATAATAATCTTAAAATATGCCGGTAAAAAGGTATCTTTTGCAAATTTTATTAAATTTGTATAATCTGAGAGACAATTAAATAATTAACGGATATGGCACAGAATACAGGTAAAATAAGCCAGATCATCGGACCAGTGGTTGACGTGACATTTGAAAGACAGGGCATGGAGATGCCTGATATTTATGATGCCCTTGAAATTAAGAGGGACGACGGTTCCATTCTGGTTGTTGAATGTGAACAGCACATCGGCGAAAACACTGTCCGCACCATAGCAATGGATTCGACTGACGGTCTTCGCAGGGGAATGGAAGTAGTTGCGACAGGATTGCCTATCACAATGCCCATTGGCGAACAGATCAAAGGAAGGCTCATGAATGTAACCGGGATGGCAATTGACGGGATCGGACCGCTTGACAAGAAAGGCGGGTATCCTATTCACAGGAAACCTCCCAAATATGAAGAGCTTTCAACTGAAAAAGAAGTTCTGTATACCGGGATAAAAGTAATTGATCTGATTGAACCATATTCAAAATGAGGTAAAATAGGTCTGTTTGGAGGCGCCGGTGTGGGGAAAACGGTTGTTATTCTTGAGCTGATCAATAATATTGCCAAGTCATATTCGGGATTATCGGTATTTGCCGGTGTAGGGGAAAGAACAAGGGAAGGTAACGATCTGCTTCGCGATATGCTTGAAGCAGGCGTTATTAAATATGGCAAGGAATTTCTTGAAAGCATGAAATCAGGCGGCTGGGATATTTCAAAAGTTGATAAGAACGCTCTTAAAGAATCACAACTTGCTCTGGTTTTCGGCCAGATGAATGAACCCCCGGGAGCAAGGGCAAGGGTTGCCCTATCCGGCCTTTCTGTTGCTGAACATTTCCGGGATGGAGACGGTAAAAGCGGCGGAAGGGATATTCTCTTCTTCATGGATAATGTATTCCGTTTTACTCAGGCCGGATCAGAAGTGTCAGCACTTCTTGGAAGAATGCCTTCTGCAGTAGGTTACCAGCCAACGCTTGCAACAGAAATGGGTATAATGCAGGAAAGGATAACTTCGACAAGGCATGGTTCAATCACTTCTGTGCAGGCAGTTTACGTTCCTGCCGACGACCTCACCGACCCTGCTCCGGCAACCACATTCGCACACCTTGATGCAACAACTGTGTTAAGCCGTAAAATATCGGAGCTTGGCATTTACCCCGCTGTTGACCCTCTTGATTCAACATCCCGGATTCTCACGGCAGATATTGTCGGGGAGGCGCATTATAATTGTGCACAGAGAGTTAAAGAGCTGCTCCAGAGATACAATGAACTTCAGGATATAATTGCCATCCTGGGGATGGACGAACTCTCTGAAGAGGATAAATTGGTAGTTCACAGGGCAAGAAGAGCGCAGAGATTCCTTTCTCAGCCATTCCAGGTTGCTGAACAATTTACAGGCATAAAAGGGGCTCTTGTTTCAATAGAAGACAACATCAAGGGATTCAATATGATAATGGATGGTAAGGTGGACCAGTATCCTGAAGCTGCGTTTATGCTTGTCGGAACCATTGAAGACGCAATTGAAAAAGGCGAGAAGATTCTTGCCCAGACCAAATAACCCTTTTACTGATGAAGATAGAGATCATCACTCCTGACAGAAAAGTTTATGAAGGGGATATTAAATCAATAAGAGTCCCTGGAAAAAAAGGATCCTTCCAGGTCCTCAAGGACCATGCCCCTATTATTTCTACTCTTGACAACGGCACCGTAATTATGGTGGATCAGGAAGACAATGAAAAGAGATATGAAATTGACGGAGGGGTGATTGAAGTGAAAATGAACAAGATCATCCTGCTTGCCGAATCGGTAAAATAATTTATTCTTCATGACTCCCGATGAATTCCGGAAACATGCCCATGAGGTCGTCGAATGGATGGCTGAGTACATGGAGCATATTGAAGATTATCCGGTAAAATCTGCCGTAAAACCCGGAGAGATCTTTAAAAAAATTCAGGACGCACCTCCTTCTGAACCGGAGTCTTTCAGTGCTTTAATGAAGGATTTTGAAGAGATTATAATGCCGGGTATAACTCACTGGCAAAGTCCGAATTTTTTTGCATACTTCCCTGCAAACACAAGTCCTCCCTCTATTCTGGCGGAGATGCTGACATCAGCACTGTCTGCCCAGTGCATGATCTGGGAAACATCGCCTGCAGCTGCCGAGCTCGAGGAAAGGATGATGATCTGGCTCCGCGACCTGATAGGATTGCCTCCTGATTTTGAGGGAGTTATCCAGGACACTGCATCAACTTCGACACTTGCCGCCATCATAACCGCAAGAGAAAAGATCAGCAAGTTTATGGTAAACGAAGAAGGATTTAAAAATGCAGGTACATTAAGAGTTTATTGCTCCGACCAGACCCACTCTTCTGTGGAGAAGGCTGTTAAGATAGCCGGGATTGGCAGAAAGAATCTTGTAAAAGTAGCTGTTAATGACGATTATTCAATGAATCAGGAAAAGCTGAGGGAAGCAATAACTGAAGATAAAAAGAATGGATTCATTCCCTGTTGCATCATAGCCACATTAGGGACAACAGGAACTGCTTCAGTTGACCCTTTACGTGCCATTGGAGAGATCAGCAGGGAAAATGGTATCTGGCTCCATGTTGACGCTGCAATGGGCGGTACGGCCCTTATTTTGCCCGAATTTCAATGGATGCTCGATGGCAGGGAATATATCGACAGCTTCGTTTTCAATCCTCATAAATGGATGTTTACCAGTTTCGACTGCTCGGCCTTTTTTATAAGAGACACAGAATCGCTTATAAAGACATTTGAAATACTCCCTGAATACCTTAAAACGAGGACCAGGGGAAAAGTTAACGATTACAGGGACTGGGGCATCCCGCTTGGACGAAGATTCAGGGCATTAAAACTATGGAGCGTGATACGGTCATATGGAACAAATGGCCTCCGCGATAAGATAAGGTACCATATCCGCCTTGCCTCCCGTCTTGCTGAGAATATATCAACAGAGCCTGATTTTGAATTACTGGCTCCGGTTTCGCTCAATTTGGTCTGTTTCAGGTATCATCCTTCAGGAATTACAGAAGATAAACTGAACAGTGCCAATGAATTGCTTAATCATACTCTTAATGATACCGGCAGGATATACCTGTCGCATACAATGCTTAACGACAGATATACTCTGAGGATGGTCACGGGTCAGACCAATGTTACACTTGATCATGTTGAGAAAGCCTGGGATCTGATCAGGGATAAAGCACGGAAGATTAAGTTCTGATCATCTCCGCAGTTTCCCGATATTCATTCCGTAAATATCTATATTGAAAATAAATTCAAACGAAGGAGAGTTGCTGAAGTCCTTCCAGGCAGCCTGCACTCCTGCTGATACAGGATAGGGGATCCTGAGAAAATAAAAATCAGAAACAAGCTCAAGTCCAAAAGAGCTGAAAAATTCATTTCCCATAGTTATATGATCCAGCTTCAGATTGCTATCCTGCACATAGAGATGATAATTATCCGTTCCTCTTGCATAATCGTAAAACAAGCCGATCCGGATCCTTGTCATATAGAAAAACGAGGCAATATTAAAATCAGGATATGCAACCGGAGCAACATAATCAATAGAAATGAAATCAAGCTCTCTTGATCTTATATTATCATAGCCTCTGGGGTAATGGATCCTGTTCGGATCTGGTTGCAAAATAAATTTTTGATTTTCTGTTTCATACCTGATCCTTATTCCGTGGTTTTTAAAGAAACCCGGAAAATAGAAAGCAGCCTTTAAATTTATATCCGATCCATAAATCAGTTTATCAAAAGGGGCATAATTATATGATGCATCAATTATCTGACCCAACCTGGGATAAATATCACGGTATGCCGACCTGAAATAGTTGGCAATATATAACCGTCCCGTAAGATAAGTCTGACCATAATCATAATTCCCGGTCTCCTTTACATAAACATAATCGTTCATGTAATCAACTGACAGGAAAGGATAAAAATATTGATAAAATTTTCCAGTATTAAAATACCAGGGTATATAAACAGTATTAATAAACCTCAGGCCTGTCTTGACAGGGGAAGGAGTCCAGCTTACTTGTTCTCCGGACATTTTAATAATGGGTTCATTGCCGTAATCGATACGTGATTCAATAACGGGATACCAACCATCCCATGAAATTCTTGAATGGAGCTTATGCCTTTTATCGGCTGAATATTCATACCCAACAGAAGTTGTCAGCGTACTGAGCTGATTTTGTGACATAATGGTGACTCCGGGTCGTATGCTTGTTGGATCAGACTGTATCTGTTCAATATCAGCATACAATGGCATCCAGCTATGGATCCCAAAGAGGTGCTTCCACTTCCGGTAAGGCTCAGGAGTGTAATCAATGACCGGATCATCTTGCTCTGCTGATTGTTTTTTGTCAATCCGGTCAATAAGATATGATACAGGACTGGGGAGAGGTTCATCAATTTCAACTGCTTCAGGAACAGAAGCCATACAGATATTGTTCCCGGAAGCGCTGTAATTGCTGAAATACACTTTGTCACCAGCAACATTCAGATCAGTTGCCCCAAATTTTGAACGAGTCAGAGAGGATAATTTGCCATTCCCTGCACGTACATAGATATTATCGGTTCCGGATGCAGAGCTTATATAAAAGAGTGAATCATTTCTCAGGAAAGAAGACTGGAGATCATCCCTCCCTTCTTCTAATAGAGTGGTCCATACCTGTTCAGCAATTGAATATGCAAGAATACCCTCCCCTTCTTCTGTTAAGGAAATAACAGTAATCTTTTTCCCGTCGGAGGACCACTGGGGACGCTGAAGATATGCATTACCCGGGGACGGAACGCTCTTTAAAATACTTCCGTCATCAGGATTTATAAACACCAGGTTATTTATGTTTTTTTCGGTGTTCTCCGATGCAGCTATCATATTACCGTCAGGCGAAACGGATGCAGATAAATACCTTGATCTGTACGTCAGCTGCCTGTGTATTAAAGTTTTCAGGTCAAGCAGCTTGATTACAGAATAATTCCTGTTTTCCCATCTTGGATCAGGCTGAGATTCAACCCATACAATTTTTCCGGTGGCATAAGAGATAAACCATGGATAAATATTGCCGGGAACATAAAGTTTTTTTTCCGATTTTTCCGAAGGTCTGATCAGTACAAATGATACAGGATTGACCAGTGATGTTTTTACTGCAATAACCGAGTCGTCCCCTGCATTTACCGCCGAAAAATAACTCTCATACCGTGTTTTTTTGAATGGATTTATTGTATTGTATTCAATGGCGCCGCTCATTTCAATATCCTTTTTCCACAGACTCGTGAGGGTATCGAATGCCTGATAATAAAGCTGCTTTTTTGTAAGCCCTGCATTTTTCTTAAGGCTTATATTTACCGGATTAAGCGTAAATGGCTGACTGCCGGTTAAGCCCAGCACCTTATTCCAGATAAGAGGGTCATTATTCAATAAAGACCACGCAACCATCTGGTAACCAAATTGATAATGATCAGGAGTAAAATCCCTGTATGATCCGTTAAGCAGCTTATCATATTTGTACAGACTTCCTTTTTCGATGGCAATTGCCTTCAGGGAGTTCTGAAATACCGGGCTCCTTCCTCTTCCTGACTGTGATAACAACGTTTCAGCATAAACGGCTTCTCCTTCCATGAACCATATTGGAAGGAGTGCAGCGACCGCACCTGTAAACTGCTGTCCGGTCACGAATGACATCGCCTTTGAAAAACCCGAATTGAGTGATTCCATCTGCAGAACGTGAGTGAGCTCATGCAAAGTCAGCTGTCTGGTATGATCAAGAGGAATAGTATTCTGATCGGGAGTAGGATATATTTCCATTCGTTTCGGAGCCCATGCCACATATCCATTGGACTGTGTAGAATAATTATGTATAATGACAGGAATTTTGAATTTCTTATCAGGATATAATGCAGACAGATCTGAATATGCATTCTCAAGAGCCCTGGCAAATTCCACACCGGCGGATCCATAATTCTGAGGGTAAATAACTTTGAATCTGCCTGTTTTTACCTGCAGCCATTTAAGACCAGAGGGATCCTGCCCTGTATTATAATATTGTGCTGAAGCGTTCAGGGCAACAAGTATAAATGTGACGGAATACAGTATTGACTTAAATCTCATCTCATTAATCATGACTCAAAAATAGCAAAATTGCGAGTTGCAGGCAGATTGTCATGATAAGAAAAAAATAAGTACTTTCGCCATTGGACCGTTACCAAGGGTTCTGAAAAAAACAAATAAATGAAAAAATTCAGGTTTATCAATAACATAACCGGATGGATTGTTTTTGTTATTGCTGCAATTACATATCTCCTGACAATTGAGCCCACAGGCAGCCTTTGGGACTGTGGGGAATTCATTGCTTCGGCGTATAAGCTGGAGATAGGCCATCCTCCAGGAAGTCAGGTTTTCATGGTCCTCGCAAGATTTTTCTCGCTCTTTGCAGGAAGCGATACATCAAAGGTCGCAGCAGCAGTCAATGCCATGTCGGCTATTGTAAGCGCATTTACGATACTGTTTCTTTTCTGGACTATTACCCATCTCGCAAGAAAAATAATTGTCAGGGAAGAAAGCATGTTCAGTCCTGCAAGGATCACTGCTATTATAGCTGCTGGCGTTACAGGAGCCCTCGCTTTCACATTTTCCGATTCATTCTGGTTCTCCGCTGTAGAAGGTGAAGTATATGCAACATCCTCTCTTTTTACTGCGGCTGTATTCTGGGCGATCCTTAAATGGGAAGATATAGCTGATGAAAAACATGCTGACCGATGGATCATCCTGATCGTATTTCTTATGGGTCTTTCAATTGGTGTTCACCTTCTTAACCTGCTGACTCTTCCGGCAATTGTTCTTGTTTATTACTTCAGAAAGTTTGAATTTTCATGGAAAGGTTTAATCATAGCAGTATCATCATCGTTCGTAGTCCTTGCATTACTGATATGGGGTCTAATGCCGGGTATAGTAACAATCTCATCATGGCTTGACCTTTTCTTTGTTAATACATTGAAACTACCGCCCAATAGCGGAATGATATTTCATATGCTTTTGCTGGCAGCTGTTTTTATCCTTGCCATCAGGTTTTCGATAAATTCGGAAAACAAAGTCAAAAACGGAGCTTTTACTATCGGTGCATTATTTTTGACCGGGATATGGATAGTCTCAGAGAAGGCATTTATCAATATTGTATTGCTTCTTACAGTTTCAGGATTTGCCTGGTATATTGCAGGCAGAAGCAGGGCTGTGCTGAACACTTTGCTTACAGCAATAATGGTTCTACTGATAGGGTATTCAACTTCAGCCATTATAGTTATAAGAGCGTCAGCCAATCCGCCTTTGAATGAAAATAATCCAAGCAATCCATTTAACCTGTTGTATTACCTGAACAGGGAACAATACGGTGAGAGGCCGCTAATCAGGGGCCCTTATTATAATGCCCCGGTCCTTGATTATATAGACGGTAAACCGGTTTATGCCCTTGAAAACGGAAAATACATCATAACCCATCGCAATATGGAACGGGTATTCGATGAAAGATTCATTACTCTCTTCCCAAGGATGTGGAGCGATCAGAGTGCAGATCATGGAGAAGTATATAAAGAATGGGGCGGTACAAAGGGAATTCCTATTCAGGTTACAAATCAATCGGGTGAGAAAGAGGTTATAAAGAAACCCCGTTACAGCGAGAATCTTAAATTCATGTTCACCTACCAGTTCGGTTACATGTATTTCAGATATTTCATGTGGAATTTCTCGGGTAAGCAAAACGACACACAGGGAACCGGAGGTGCAATTAACGGGAACTGGATTACCGGTATTAAATTCCTTGACGAGCCTAGAACCGGGACAATTGACCTCCCGGCGGGACTGAAGGACGATACCTCAAGAAACAAATATTACCTCCTGCCATTCCTCCTGGGAGTTGCCGGATTGTTTTATCAGCTTAACCGTGACAGTAAGAACTGGTGGATAATACTGCTGTTGTTTATAATGACTGGCATCGCTATTGTCTTTTGGCTCAACCAGTATCCGAACCAGCCAAGGGAACGCGATTATGCATATGCAGGCTCTTTCTATTTCTTTTCAGTGTGGATAGGACTGGGGATGCTTGCATTGTACGAGGGCATGAGCAGGCTTACGGGAGAAAAAATAGCAGCACCTGTTGCGGGATTGTTATGCATTTGTGCTGTTCCTGCTTTAATGGCTTCTGAAAACTGGGACGATCATGACAGATCGCACCGTTACCTGGCACGGGATGTTGCATTTAACTACCTCAACTCATGCGCTCCGGATGCAATACTCTTAACCAACGGGGATAACGATACTTTTCCATTATGGTATGCCCAGGAAGTCGAAGGTAAAAGGACTGACATACGTGTCTGCAACCTGATGCTCATGAATACCGACTGGTATATAGACCAGATGAAACGTAAGACCTATGAATCTGATCCGCTTCCGGTTACGCTTCCGGTCAGGAAATACTATGATGGCATCAATAACCAGGTCTTTATTATTGAAAAAACGAAAGATCCGGTTGATATTGCAACAATAATAGATTGGGTCAACAGCGAAAACAAGGCAACAAAGGTCCAAGTTTCCACGACAGAAATACTTGATATAATACCCACTCGTACGATCCGCATCCCTGTCAATAAGCAAAAGGTTCTTGAGTCAGGTACAGTAAAAGCGGAAGATTCAGCTAAAATTGTACCCTATATTGATATTAAGCTCAGGGGAAATTCAATCCTGAAAAGCCAGCTGCTCGTTCTTGATATACTTGCTCATAATAATTGGGAACGGCCGATATATTTTGTTACAGGATATCATAATGATGCCATGGGGCTCGAAGAATATTTTCAGCTTGAAGGTTTAGTCTATCGATTTGTACCGATAAGGTCGGCGAACAACAGCTGGATTGATTACGGACGCATTGACACAGATATCCTCTATGAGAATATTATGAACAAATTCGTCTGGGGCGGAGCAAACGATGAGAAAGTAAATATTGATTATCACCATAAGCGGACACTGATTGTTATCAGGGCAAGGCTGAATTATGCAAGGCTGGCAAAAGCCCTTGCTGCTGAGGGTAAAAATGAAAAAGCTATCAGTGTACTTAACCGTTGCATGGAAGAACTTCCTCTTGAAAAGGTCCCATATGATCCCTATGTGCCGGATATGATTGAAGCTTATTTTGATGCAGGGGCATCGGATAAAGCTGTTGAAATGACAATGGCATTATGCGGATATTATTATGATCAGCTTGATTATTTTCTGAAGCAGACACCCTACATTATCCTTTCAGCCGAATATGAAATACAATCGGCCATACAGAATACAATGAAAGCAGCCAACGCTTGTGAAGCTAATGGCAAAAAGGAACTGGCAGATGAGATAAGCAGCAAGCTTGAAGATTATTATGGGCGTTATTTACAGGTACAGGCTCCTGCGTCAAGAAAATAAAACGATCAGCTGACAAGAGATGGAGCAACTTCGTGCTTAATGTATTTCTCTATCAGGAAGAAGATCTTTTCCGGATAGATAGGTTTTAGCACATATTCGTTACATCCTGAGAGATAGGCTTCTGTTTTGCACTGTTCTGAAGAATATGCTGTAAGCATCAATACCGGTACATTCTTCCTTTCTTTCCTGAAGATCCTCAGGCATTCTATCCCGTTGATAAGAGGTATAAGGAAGTCCATGAAGACCAGGTCAATCCTGCCGGTTTCCTGGCTAATATAATCAACGAATTCTTTCCCGTTATGGAATATTTTCAGATCTGCCCCCGAGCTTTTCAAAAGAGTTTCATAGTACCTGATTGATGGCTGATCATCCTCAACAATTATTATTCTCTTGTCTGCAAGGTGTAAGTCATTGATATTCAGTGCCATGTCTTAGCTTAGAAAAAGTTGATTAAAAGTACAATAAGAAAGTAAGGTTATATTCATGTAATGGATCAGTTATTAACAATTTATCAACACAATATTAAACGCCTGTAATTGAGGACATTTGGTTAACTGAAGAAAAATACGCAATTTCGTCGTAGAAAACACCCGACAATTATGATTAAAACGACCTGTTTCTTTAAAGCAGCAATTATCTCTCTGGGGCTGATTTTGTCGGCCAACATTACATATGGACAGGGAGGA
>JAPLDX010000068.1 GCA_026391215.1 Bacteroidia bacterium | reverse complement strand
GGCTTATCAAAATTAATTTTGCCATTTTCATCAACGGGTATTTTATATGTTCCCCATTTTGTTTCTTTGTAAAATTCTATCACAGCACCTTCGAATCGGCCTATTAAAGGGTAGTCTTTACTGTTTTCAACATCTGTTTTCATTTGGGCAAACAAGCTTACTGAAATCATTGTTGTAACAACCATAAATAAAATTCTTGATCTGCTTTTCATCGATTTTAGTATTAATTCTATAACTATCAGAAATTCTGTACTCACACAATGTACGCCTTATAATAATACGAGTCAACTTTATTTGCTTTATTATCACTGTCAGTGATAGTCATTCAGTCTGTCACTGCGTGATGTCTTGTACATCTCTCCCTGATAAATTCAGTTTATGTATAAATGTCCTTCCTGAGATAGAGCCGGTACGAGATCGTAGTCAGCAACAAAGATATGCCGATAAAATATGCCAGGTTCCATAGATTTATTGCATAAGCCGGATTTATTGCATCTGTATCAGCAAATCTGAAAGGGCTCAGATACCCTATTTTTGCTGCTCCTGCTGTGATCTTTGAAAGAGTGTAAATAAAATACAGGATCAGAACCAATCCTATGCTGAAGGTGGTAATTGGCTTTGCCCTTTTAACAAGGGTCGACATAAAAAGTCCAATCGCCCCGAAAAGGATATTCAGCAGCAGGGTGTAGAAGGAAAGAATTAAAAATGCCTTTATGCTGAAGGGGCCTGTTTTGACCAGCTCCAGGCTAATAAATCCAGCCAGGGCAGTGACAAGATTCAGTATTAATATATTAAGTGAAACAACAGTCAGTTTGCTGATAAAGATCTCGCTGCGGGTTAGAGGACGTGTCAAAAGATATTCTGCGGTTTTGCTGTATTCTTCCTTAAGCAGGATATTCGAAGAAAGCACAATGGAGAAAATACTCCCGAGCACCATCATGTAGATGATATTGTTGATAGAATAAAAACCAAGCGCTGAAAGCATATCGTCGAAATTCGAAACACCCTTGAACTGAAGGAGTTCTTTAGGAATAATGCTCATCATCCCCAGTATCTTTGACTGGTTTTCCAGAAATGTACGGTAGAAAGCCATGGTACCCGAAATAAAAAGGGTTATTACGACCATCCATATTATGAGACTGAATGCGTTTCTTCTTAACTCCTTGAAAAACAGATTACTGTTCATTTATCCTGTACATTATTGTTTATAATAGTGCATAAATATTTCGTCAAGCGACGGCTCCTCGATCATGAGGTTAATTATCTTTTCCCCCGAGAGCCGGCTGACAAGCTCATTGATATTACCCGAGTACATAAAGGATAGTATATTATCAGCGCTGCTGATCACTTTTTCAATACCGGCGATGCTGAAGCTTTCTTTTTTCCTCTGATCCCAAAATTCTATATACACCTTTTTCAATTGTTTTTTTCTCAGGTTTTCTATGTCCTCCATCTTTATAATTTTCCCTTCTTTAATGATGGCGACTCTTTTACAAAGTATCTGAACCTCGCTGAGTACATGTGAAGAAAAAAAGATAGTCATTCCTTTCCGGTTCTCCGAACGCAGCAGCTGTCAAGCCCGGTTGTCGGCTCATCCAGGATTAGAATCCTGGGTCTGTGCAGCAAGCTCTGGACAATCGATACTTTCTTCCGGTTTCCCATTGAGAGGTCCGCAATTTTCCGTTTAAGGTCCAGCTCAAACATTTCCGAGAGTTCTGCAATCCTCTGCTCACCGTTTTGTGCCTTGTAAAAACGTATACAGTAGCTCAGAAATTCATGGGCATCCATGGAAGAATATGCGCTGGCATCTGAAGGGATATACCCGACCTGGCTTTTAATCTTCTTTGTTTCCCTGATAACATCCATTCCCATTATCCTTGCACTGCCGCTGGTCGGGAAGATCAGGTTCATCAATATCCTGATCGTAGTCGATTTGCCGGCTCCATTAGGTCCGATAAAACCAAAAATCTCTCCCTCTTCGATTTCCAGGTTAACATGTTCAATTCCCCTGGCCTTCCCGTAGAATTTTGAAAGATCTCTTATATCAATAATTGGTGAATTCATAAACTAATCCTCATACTTTCGCTTTTTTACTTTTGTCTTGTTTCTTCTCCATTCTTTCTTTCCTTCAGTCCCAATAATTTCGGACTGCCAACAGGATGAGTGCCGGATGTTACGCGATGCTCAACTGATTAGATTCCCTCCGAAATTGCATTGCAGACCAAATTTACATCACCTGGAAATGAAAGTCAAGTAAAAAGAATGAAAAGGTGCATAGTTCATGGTACAAGGTTACCGGAATTCAGGAATGCACGATTGCATGATAATACATTTACTCCCGAATTGAGCAATATTTCATAACTTTAACCTGAAAATATTCTATCTGTCTTTATGAATAAAAAAGTCATAAAGCCTTATGATGTTGTTTCTCAGGCGGAGCTGCCTGAGATTGAAGTTGAAAAGATCCCAACTGAAGGTGATCCCCTTGAAATTAATAAAGAATTATACTTTGTTTGCGAACAGAAATCCAAACAGCAAACGTCTCCTTTAATGATTGGAGTAATCCCGCTTGTTGTCAGAAATCCTGCAAAAGTATTGAACATTAAAGAATATATACAGTGTCTATCAGTAGCTCACAGAAAAGTACTTTTTAAAAATAAGAAAGGGACTTGTGAATTCGACAACTGTGATGAAATGATCATATCATAATAAAGGAAATATGAATTCATTCTGGTCATATTTCTTTGGAACATTTCATAGCCCTCGCAGCACTTTTACCAGATTGCTATCTGATCCCCGGCAACTATCACATGGATTTAAATCCGTCCTGTTAATGGGCATTTTCTATACAATTACAACTATAGGATATGCAGTCATCAGAGCTTCCCCGCTTATGCCGCCGGTTATAGGTATCCCAGCTCAGGAGTATTATTTCTGGGAGACATTTTTCCTTGTGCCACTGTTTGTTTTTGGCTGGTTGTCAGCCTCAGCTCTCGCTTTGTTGATTAATATATTATTCAAAAGGAGCGGCACCTACAAGGCACATCTCGCGGTATTAGGATTTGCTCTGAATATTCCCTGGTACATTACCTGGCTTGCAGACACCGTTATTGCAATCCTATATCTTTTTCATATCCTGACACCTCAGAAATGGTCTGAAATGATAGCCCGTGGAGGTACATGGCAGGCATTTACATATAGCTATCCGCTTGTCTCTCTGTTATGGCTGTTTTTTCTTGTGGCAGTGGCATTAAAGATTGTGGAAAACCCGCGGTGGTGGCAGGTGATAATTAATAGTGTTGTTACTGTGATCTTTTTGCAGGTATTAATGACAATTTTTATCCGGTAAAATGGCTCCCAGGGAGGACATGCAGTTCCCGAGTCGCTGCGCGGGACTCAACTTGTTGTCTTGTCGTGTTTTATAAAGGTCTTATTATTAAGCTCTCTGAAGGCTTCATTTAATTCTTCTTCCGTATTCATAACAATAGGTCCTCCCCAGGCAACCGGTTCTTTAAGCGGTTTAGCTGCTATGAGGAAAAATCTTGCTCCATGAGTTCCTGCTTTAACCACCAATTCATCATAATCAGAGTTGTTTGCCGATGAAGCTGCCATCAGGATTGCACAGGCATCTTCTTCAAAATCAGACAGTGCTTCATCCGCGGCTAAAGTCCCTGCAATCAGGTAGAGGAACAGGGTTTGATCGTTGGGGGTTTCTTTATAAAGCCATACACTATTGGATTCCAATGCTACATCCAGGTACTGAACTTTCACATATTCACCTTTTACCGCTCCGTGATGGTCATGATAGTCGCCGGATAAGACTCTGACAGTCGTGTTTTTTTCCTTAACCGCTGAAACATCCTCAGGCTTAATATCCCGATAGGCCGGTTGTGTCATCTTGTCCTTTTTAGGAAGATTGACCCAGAGCTGACAGCCTAATAATCTTTCTGAGGCGATAGGCATCTCCTGGTGAATAATCCCTGATCCTGCCGTCATCCATTGACATTGATGATCCCGTATGGTCCCCTGGTTACTCAGGCTGTCGCCATGCTCTATTTCTCCCTTCAGCAGATAGGTGACTGTTTCAATTCCACGGTGAGGATGCCATGGGAATCCCCTGATGTAATCCCTGGGATTTATAGAATCGAAACCATCCAGCATTAAGAAAGGATCAAAATCTTTAACTGTATTCAGTCCCAATACTCTGCGCAATTTAACACCAGCTCCGTCAACAGCATGCTGCCCTCTCACAACCTTAATACTTTTTCTAACAGACATAATTTCTCATTTCTAATCGGTCAAAGGTATAAAATACGGTGAAACATATAATAGAGTTACTCATCCCAGAACGAAGTACGTTCATACAATCATACGATCGTACGATTGCCGGATTGCATGATCAAATGTTTTGTTTTATGCTCTAAAAGAAACTATAGGTAAGTGTCAGTGATAGATTGTGGTGGTACGACTTCGTCATATCTTCCTCTTCAGGCAATGGCGGAACTCCATAGATATTTTTTATGAGTGAATTATTACCATTTATTGATGCTAAGAACTGAACCCTGAAACGCGGAGAAATATAGTAGTACATATTGAATGATGAAACAACAGAAAACTGCCTGCTCGTCATTTGATAGTCTGTCGGAATAAGTATCAGAATTGTTCTGTCGCCCTGTGAATGCTGATACGATCCGGTTATGTCAAGGCCGATTGATGTCCTTGAATTTGGAAGATACTGGATCAAGCCGTTGATGCTGGTCCTGAAAATATTTGTTGTGTAGTTGCCCGCCTCGCCATCCCTGTCCCGGGGATCTCCTTTTAATTCTATTCCATAAGATGCATTTACACCTGCGCCTGTCTGCCAGTAAAGATTCAGCGGTTTTGCATACCTGGCATTAATAAATCCGCCCACCTTATAAACATTGCTGTAATCCTTGTCGTCTGTCTGGATTGTGTTGTTAACAGTGTATTTCTCACTGTACCTGTTTAAAAGGATATCGTTGCCAATCCCGGCGTTGACTGCAAAACCTGCCTCTCTTGCCGGACCGGAAGCATAGTCCCACTGGTCGTTCAGGACTGCAAAACAGGTTATATCATTTGAAGAGACAATATTTTTAGTAACAAGGAAAGAATCTATAACATGAAGCTCCTCAATCTTCCTGAGTCTGGTATCAAAAAATCTTTTCTTCCTGATCTTCGAAATCTCCCTGGCCATATCAATAATAACATCCTCAGGCGGAACAGCTTTTATCCTGCCGGCTTTTTGCAGCTCCTCAAGTATGTACAGGGCTAATCGCAGATCTTCCACAGGTTCAATCCTGCCATATCCAACCGAAACAGGCGCCGACAACCGTGTATCAGCCTCACGGCTGTCAGTTTCTGTAGTGTTGCTGTTTTCATGAAGCTCATAGTATTTAGTTGAACTGAAAGAAAAACCCGGATCCACCTCAACGAAGAACATTCTCTGATTATAAAACCTGTTGGTGCTGCTTATCACAAAACCACCATCCATATATTTATTCTCTGTCTTATTATTATCTATATCATACTTATAAATAGTCGGATGTAAATATGTGCCGACATCCAGTTTCCCCTGGTACTTTTCAGTGTTGCGGTAAAAATGGTAGTTAAGATTCAGCGATCCGGCCAGGTCATTAAATTTTGATTCGGTGGTGTCCCACAGTTCCTGATCAACATATCTGTTCACATCATTGTTAAAATCAAAAGTGGCATCAAGTCTGTTGAGCCTGATATCGGGAAGTTTATACTTCGATAAATCAAAGTCGGTGTATTGGGCGCTCAGGACTAAAGTGAAAAGTAATCCTGTAAAAAGAAGAAGGAATTTTTTTTTGTTCATATCCCTGATATTTAATGTATCCCCCGTAAAGTAACTATATTTCCTTAATCATTAAACGTTCAATGTTAAGTGTTTAGTGTACGGCGTGACCAAAAACTACTGGGTTTATTATATTTATATTTTATTTCAAGTCATAATGAAAAAACCATTTCCTGCGATCCTTATGCTGCCGATAGCAATGCTCTGCTGTAATGCAAATCAATCAGTTTCATCTGCACCTGCAGAAACAAAATATAATGTCGGGTATATGGTTATTGATTTTCAATACATGCAAAACGGTCTGCAGAAGAAGCTCGCAGTTGCAGTCTGGTATCCGACATCCGAGATTCCAAAAAAATTCCAGTATGGTGGCCCTACCTGGGGCAACGTGGCGCTGAATGGAAAATTGCTGACAAATGCCGGAACATTCCCGTTCATGGCTTTTTCCCATGGTTTCGGAGGCACCGGACTCGGATCACAATTCTTTACTGAAGCCCTTGCTTCACACGGATGGATCGTTGCCTGTCCCGATCATAATGACTCCCATTCCATAGGCCGGATAGAGGGAGGAAGAGTTGAAAAGCCGGATGTAAAAGGAACAGTTGAAGCTGCTAAAGAAATCGGGGCTTCAACGCCTGAGGACAGGGAAAAATACATGTTTCGTCCGGAGGAGCTTCAGACAGTAATCGAGATCATGTCAACAGCAACACCCTTTGCCAGGCTGATTGACACTACCCGCATTGCTGTCGGCGGACATTCATTCGGAGGATTCACATCACTGGCGCTTTGCGGTACGATGCCGGAATATTTCGATCACCGGATCAAGGCAGCGCTAATGTTCTCGACAGGCGCTGCGTCGTACCTTTTCACGGAGGAAGAGCTCGCCTCGGTCAAAATGCCTACAATGCTTTACCTCGGAAGCCGTGAGAGAAACAAGAAACGGGGAGACAAAACCATGAAAGAGCTTTCCGAAACCATCTACCGCAATATGCCGGTCCCGAAATATTTCCTTGAGGTCCGGGGAGCCACTCACTTCTCCTTCAACATACGACTGTCAGATGGTGCAGGCACCAGAGCTCTGAGTGGCACTGAAAAACAATTTGAGGTAATCAATAGGTACTCAATTGCTTTCCTCGAAAAGTATGTGGCGGGTAAACCCGGGCAGGATGAGATATTGAACAGTAAGAACAGGATGCTTACCAAACTAAATAGTACAAAATAACAATGCAGGAATTCGTCTATTTCGCTTTTGCGGAATGTCTTTCTGCCTCAGACGACAAGTATATTTGCCCGAATCGTTGTACTTTACTATTTTTATCATCAATTACTAATATGCTATGAAAACTTTTATCAGGTGGTTATCCGGAATAATACTGATTATATTAATTGGTTACTTCATTGGCCCGAAGCCCTCAAAACCAGTATTAGAAACAGCTTCAATCACTCTTCCGGCGTCGCTTGCAGAGCTTGAAAAACAAATAAATGAAAGCGAACTATCTGTAAAAGGGATCCGTCCTGATAATGAAGCCAGGATTGTCTGGGCTGATTCAACGAAGAAGGAAAAGACAGCAACTGCCTTCCTCTATCTTCATGGCTTTTCGGCAAGCCAGGCAGAAGGTGACCCGGTGCACAGGGACCTTGCAAAAAAATATAATGCTAATCTGTATCTTGCCAGACTTGCCGAACATGGCATTGACAACGGTGACAGTACAATGATCAATCTCACTGCCGACGAATATGTTGCCTCAGCCGAAAAGGCACTCGCTATTGCTGAAAAATTAGGTGATGAAGTTATTGTAATGGGAACATCTGCTGGCGGATCACTGACTCTTATTTTGGCTTCCAGGCATCCCGAAATCAAAGCAATTGTTTTGTATTCCCCTTGCGTGAAACTCTATGATAAAACAGCCGGTATAATAGATAATAACTGGGGCTTACAGATCGCCAGGAAGGTACAGAAGGGACCTATGATGAAATTTAATCCGGAGAGCGAAGATCATGCAAAGTACTGGGTGATGAAATACCGGATTGAGGCGCTGGTTGCCCTGCAAAATCTTATTTCAAATACAATGAAGCCTGAAGTTTTCTCAGAAATCAAATGCCCTGCCTTACTTGCCTATTACTATAAAAATGAAGATGAACAGGATAAAACCGTGTCAGTCCCCGCTATGTTAAAAATGTTCGATGAGCTTGGCACTCCTGTCGCATTAAAACAAAAAATGGCTTTCCCGGAAGCCGGGGAACATGTGATTGCATCATATATAAGGTCAAAAGACTGGCAGGGAGTTGAAAGAGAAACGGATAAGTTTCTCACTGATATTGTGAAACTCCAGGTCAGACTGCTTTATACTTCTTCTGCATCTCAATGACAGTTTCCTTGAATTTGGGGAAATTTGTCCAGAGTTCTTTATCGCATTTAGCCAGTCCGTCACATTGAATGCAGCATTCATATCCTTTGTCAATCACACATGTACGTACAGTGCATGATTTGACAGGAAGACTTAACGGAGTACCCTCTTTTACCTTGCATCCGTAACAAAAGACTTTCTCAGCATCGAAGTCAATACCGTACTTTTCCTTAAACTTGAAATCTGCATAAGCTTTCTTCTTCAGCTCCAGGTTATTCTCCAGGGTGCCTTTCTTCAGAGGACAATCAGCTGGACATTTATAACCGCAATATTCAAAGTCCTTTGGATCAATCTTAACATCCTGTTTCTTTGCAGGATCCTGTGCTGCAATAACGGGACAGTAAGCTACTGCACAGCATGCTGCACCTGCTTTAAAGCATGTTGAAATGAAATCCCGGCGTTTAAATTCGTTTTTCATATCAGTTTATATTAATAAAGGTATTGGTTGTCTTGTTAATGACCGGAGAAATTGGTTTCCCCCTATATATTTATAATACAAATTATTATAGTCTGGACAGACGATCGAAGGTCAGACTTGATTTTCTGACGTTGTCGCCGGAGGCGGAGGCGGAATATAAGGCTTATCCGGGATCCCTTTGATCTCCGGACTGTCAGAGCCGTACCTCTCCGGGGGCGGAGGAGGAGGCGCCGGAGGTGCCGGTTTTACTTCTTCAGTGCTGGTATAGATCTTATCTTTCATTTCTTAAAATTATATCCGTAGTGATTCCTTATGTAATTGTCTGTCTCAATATTGCTTTTGCCAGTGATCTTTTTATTGCTGCTCAGGATGATCTCAGATGATGTCCTCAGACTGTTTTTCTGTTTCTCATAGATCTCGAAAAACATTTTCCCGGCATCTTTTTCATTTATCGCTTTTGTCTCGAAATGATACCACAGCTTTTCATACTCAAACTGCACATCCTCAAGCCTGGCAAGCTTTTCGTTCAGCTCCTTTATCCGCCTGTCAAAAGAGAGCAGCGGCTTTACAACCATAAGGATGTTAGAAACTGCTATCAGGGTTGTAAAAAGTCCCGGCAGTATTTTCCAGATTGTCCAGGCAGAGAAGCTTGACAGCGAAACTACTGCCAGGAAGATGTTTATCCACAGGCTGATCTTCTGATTCCTGCTTATCAGATGCCCGAGGTAGATGGTCTTGAATTTTACATTGACAAGGTTAGTCCATATCTGCTGACGGATCATAGTAAATAAGTTAAAAGTAAAAAGTAAAAAGATTAAAGTGTATTGGTTTCATTGTTTTTTAATGGTAATTGAATCCTGTAAAATTGTATTGCATATCAAAGTTATGCCACACAAAAATAAAAGTCAAATAAATTTTCAGGTCAATATCAATAATAGTAGGAATACCCGACTATCATCGAATCCGGGCGGCTGTCAGAGATCCCTAATTTAAGATTGAATCGTTGATGATAGGATTACGGCTTTGGGTTTCACGAGCCCTCGCATAAAGAGTTATCAGCATGGTCCCCGATACTTCCAACATTGAACTAAACGTCTTTCCCATCCTTGTTTCTTGTTTTCTCCCTTTCACCTATTCTCCCTTTCCCCCCTTCTTTCTTCAACTGTTCCTGATCTGTACCAGGACTGCTCTGCTGATAGATACTTCCGGCCTTTCAATAATCTGCAGCCCGGCCACCTCAAGTATGTCAATCATTTTATTAAACGATTTCCCTGTTACATGAATTTTCGGCTCGACTATCAGGATCCTGCCTCCGGGATTCAGTAAGGATTTCAGCTCCTCAAACATCTTCTGCTTATCAGTAACTTCATGGACCATCCAGAAAGCCAGAACGAAATCAATCTTTGTTGAAATGCCTATTCTGTCAGCGGGGCAAATATGGGCTTCAACTCTCTGTTCCAGACCTGCTCCCCTGATCCTCCCGGCCATTTTTTCCAGCATTTTCTGCTGAAGATCAGCGGCAATAACCGTCCCATCTTCACCGACCAGCCTTGCAAGCTCTGCTGTAAAGTAACCTGGGCCGCAACCAAGATCAAGTACAGTCATTCCGCTGCTGATGTACGGTTTCAGTATCTTTCGTGGCTTGTGGATTATTCTCCTGAAGAAATTGTCAAGAGTGCCTGCTAATTCTGCCGGACAGACATAAGGACGATCTATCTTGTTCATACTCCCATATAATTTGTATTCAAATATAGTTTATTAATACTTTTTATTTATTGTATGCCATTGCGCCTTTGAACCTTTGCACCATTGTACCTTTTTATATATATTAGCAGGTATAAATCACGCCGTATGAAAAAAATAACAAGACGAGACTTTCTGAATAGAAGTGCCCTCGGAATGGGCTCAGTAGTTCTTGCATCGCAGTTTCCGCTTTCCCCCGGAGAAGCAGAGAAATCGCTTAAACCCAAAAAAATGCCTTTAGGCTTCCAGGCTTGGACCGTGAGGAACTCCCTGGTAAAAGATTTTCCGGGAACATTGAAAAATATAGCAGGTATGGGATATAAAAGCATTGAGATGTGCTCTCCTCCCGGTTATCAGTTTGCGGGTTTTGGCCCTCTTATGAACCTGACAGCCAAAGAGATGAAACAGATCATTAATGATGCCGGCCTTATATGCTCAAGCTGTCATTATGGAATGGACGAACTCAGGAAGAACCTGGATGAACGGGTAGCATTTGCGCTGGAAGTTGGCCAGACACAGATGATCCTTTCCAGTTTTGGATTACCCGGAAAAGCAACCATGGATGACTGGAAAAAAGCGGCAGATGAACTGAACGAAATTGGTTTGAAAGCAAAAAATGGCGGGATCCAGATGGGCTTCCACAATCATCATATGGAATTCGCGCAGATCGACGGGACACTTATCTATGATGTCCTTTTAAACCAGTTTGATCCGGAATACATAAAAATGCAATTCCAGGTAGCAGTCATAACCATCGGATATAAAGCCAGCGATTATTTTAACAAATACCCTGGAAGATTCATTTCTGCCCACCTGGCTGACTTTTCCACGGATAAAACAACAGAAGCTCCTGTCGGACAGGGTATTGTGGACTGGAAAGAGTTTTTTGCTTCTATTAAAAAAGGAGGAGTAAAAAACATCTTTGTTGAAATGGAAGAGAATACATTTAAAGATAGCGCTGCTTACCTGCTTAATACCTGATACATATGAAGAATATTGCCTGCAGAATACTTAACCGGATTAGCCTGGTTAAAAAGAGCACCTGGTTTAAAATCACATTCATTGCTGCAGGAATTGCATCAACGATATGGTTCCTGGTTCGCGTCATTCCAAAACCTCAGAGAGCAACATATCCCTGTATGCGTGTGGCGGCACCTGTCATGTCAGGATTTGTAGTATGGCTCCTGACACTGATAGGATCGGTAGTTGCTTTCAGAAAAGTAAAGTTGCATTTCCTGAAATCAAATTATGTGTACGGTGTTGTATTTATGCTGATAGCTTTTGCTGGTTCAATATTTGTTGACTGCAGGGAAAAGGGGAATGCTGCACCGGCAGATAGTGTGGAATGGGTCATTGTGCCAAATCAGCCTGTCGGATCAGCACAAGGGATTTTCCCCGGCAGGGTAGTATGGATCCATGATCCGGCTGTAGCAAGCTGGGATGGAACCACGGGCAACTGGTGGGATGAAAATGTCACCTCGCAAACAGAAACCGTCAGGATGCTGAAAGAATCCCTTACATCGCTGACAGGCGCAAGTACAGAAAAAGATTCATGGTCAGCTCTTTTCAGATATTTCAACACAAATCATGACAAGGCTGGTCAGGATTATCAGTCAGGCGAGAAAATTGCCATTAAAATAAATGTCAATAATACTTACAGCCACCAGAATTCTCCGGAGATAAATGCGACTCCGCAGTTGGTGCTTGCTCTGCTGACAAGCCTTGTGAATGAGGCCGGCGTATTGCAGGGAAATATCACGGTATTCGATGCCAGCAGGTTCATCACTGATAATATCTTCAATAAATGCCATGTAGTTTTCCCGGATGTTGTTTTTATTGATAATGTCGGAGGTGACGGGAGAATAAAATCCACCTATGCCGACAATACAATACCTTATTCGGTTGACAACGGCAAGCTGGCCACAGGACTGGCAACCTGCGCCACAGAGGCAGATTACCTGATAAACATGGCGTTGCTGAAAGGACATGTGGGACAGGGTGTTACTCTATGCGCAAAAAACTATTACGGAGTCACAAGCATTTACAATGACTGGCGCAAAAACGCTCATGACAATTTTAATCCCGGCAGGGAAGGCACTCCTCAGTACCTTACATTTGTTGATTTTCTTGCTCATAAGGATCTTGGCGGTAAAACCATGCTTTTCCTTATTGATGGTATTTACGGTTCAAAGCTTGTCAATGGTGCTCCTGGTCCGAAATGGAAAATGGAGCCTTTCAATGACAGCTGGGGATGCAGCTTGCTGGCATCACAGGATCCAGTTGCAATTGATGCCGTCGGACTCGATTTTCTGAGGAGTGAATGGCCAGATGCACCGGATATGGCTTTCAGCGATATGTACCTTTTTGAAGCTGCAATGGCGGATAATCCTCCGTCAAAGGTGAAATATGATCCTCAACGGAAAGGTGTAGCAGCCTCAAGTCTTGGGGTGATGGAACATTGGAACAATGTCATGGAAAAGAAATACAGCAGGGATCTTGGCAAAGATGAGGGTATTGAACTTATTCAGAAATCTTTATAAGACATCTATTAGATCGTAATCCGTATACCTCTATAGCGTTCCATCACAAACCCTGTACTATTATTTATAATGCTCATCCCGCTGTTTAAGTGACAGGAATCCATCAGGCATGGGAGATTTAACAGTTATCATCTTTCCTGCTGACGGGTGCGGAAATGATAATGAATAAGCATGAAGCCTTACACGGCGTTTGAATTCATCAGATGCACCATATTTCCTGTCGCCTACAATCGGACAGCCGATATCTGAGAGGTGTACCCTTATCTGGTTCTTTCTGCCAGTATCTGTTTTCACATCAATAAGCGTGTTTTTATCAACCTGTTTTATTGTCCTGTAGTTTGTAATTGAAAATTTCGCATCAGGACTTTCGTGTGTGGAATGTACCTTCTGTGACTTATCTTCAATAAGCCAGCTCTTTATTGTGTCTTCAGTCTTCTTTGGAATTCCCTCTACAAGAGCATAATAATGTTTCTCGGTCTCCTGCCATTTATCTTTGATAGTCTCCATGGCTTCACGTGTCTTTGCGAATAGCAGCACTCCCGATACTTCCTTATCGAGACGGTGAACAACGAATGCCCGGTATTTACCCTTGCGCTGCCGTTTCAGGAATTCCGATATGATCTCCTGGATATTTACACTCCCATCTGTGCTGGATGTCGGTTTGCCCGCAGGCTTATCAACAACTATAACATCCTCGTCTTCAAACAATACAGGAAAGGGAAATCCTGCCCTTGCCGCATTGCCGCCCTGCTTATTTATCTCAACAACATCACCCGGATTAAGCTTATAGGAATGCATCGTTACCGGCTTATCATTTATCCTGATGGTACCGCTCTGCAGTAATTTTTTTATCCTGGTCCGCGGAGAATCAGGATACTGTTCTGCCAGAAATTCTATCAGAGTAATTGACTTATTTACAGTTATTCTCACTATCCTGAATTTTAATACTCTTTTATCTTTTCCCCTTTTCTCCCCCTCTCCCCTTCTCGCCCTCACCCTAGTTTTTACATTATACCCTGAATACTATCTCTGTACCATTATTTATACTTTTCCCTTCCAGCCTTCAGGCTTTCATCAAAATTGTCTTCAAGCTTTTTATTCACACCTCTCAGACCTGCAACAACCTTTTCGGACCAATCGAGATATTTCTTTATTCTTCTTAATGGCCATGTTACCGGAGGATGGGCAGTTATATCATTGACATTCATGGTTTTATCTGCCAACTTCAATTTCTTCGCTTTCTCTGACAACTTTGGTGCATGAACTATCTGCATTCGCTTCCTTTCCTTCTTGCTCAGGCTTTTATCATCGGTCACCTCAAGGGTAATTGACAGAACTTCATCTCCGAAGGTCTCCCTTATCTGTTCAATAAGCTCTTTCTTTTGCTTCTTTGTATTGACAGTATCCTCAATGACATCATGAAGAATTGCAGCAGCGATAAGCGCAGTATCCTTTTCTTTTGCTTCATTTGCCAGCAGGTTGGCTACCTGAATCGGATGATTTATATAGGGAGACCTGTCGGAACCTTTACGAAACTGAGACTTGTGTCTCCCGGCAGCAAATTCCAAAGCCTTCAATATCAAAGAAATATCATCCATACGATTACTGTTTAAATGATATTTTAAAGATAGGACTTATTTGCTATTTTTGTTTATCGTTTAATTGCTACTGAAAACAAATACTTAAAAATCATGAATAAGATCATCAGAATTTCTTTGCTGTTCCTGCTGGTCACTGCTTATGCAGGCGGTCAGACAACAGGATACACTTTCACCATGAAAAAAGAGCTTGCATGCACTCCGGTGAAAAACCAGAGTTCCACATCCACATGCTGGTGTTTCTCGGGAATCGCCCTTTATGAATCAGAACTATTAAGGATGGGAAAGAAACCTTATGACCTTTCGGAAATGTATATTGTCAGGCACACTTATGAGAAAAAAGCTGAGATGTACGCCAGGATGCATGGGAACTCAAGCTTTGCCGGAGGCGGTGAATACGGAGATGTGATAAGCGGAAGCGACGAAGTCGGATTGCTTCCGGATGCAGCATATCCCGGTCTTAATTATGGGGAGGTCAAGCATAATCATGGCGAGATGGATGCCGCTCTTAAGGGATATATGGATGGCGTGCTGAAAAGCTCAAAGCTGACAACCGCATGGCTCGCGGGACTTAATGGCATTCTTGATGCATACCTCGGGGAAGTTCCGGAGACCTTTACCTTTGAGGGAAAAACCTATACCCCGGTAAGCTTCAGGAAGGAGCTGGGTATAAATCCTGATGATTATATCACGCTCACATCATTTAATCATCATCCCTTTTATCAGCCTTTTATGCTGGAGCTGCCAGACAACTGGGCTGCCGGATTATTCTATAACCTGCCTCTTGATGAATTAATGCAGATTATCGATAATGCAGTGACGAACGGGTATACAGTCGGCTGGGCAAGCGATATCAGCGATAAGGGTTTCTCTATGAAAGAGGGTGTGGCAATTATTCCCGAAAAAAACTGGAATGAGATGACACAGGAAGAAGCATTAAAAGTCTTTGATGGACTTCATTCCGAAAAGGTGATCACCCAGGAGATCAGACAGAAGGAATTTGACAATTATTTAACCACCGACGATCACGGAATGCAGATTACAGGTCTTGCTGCCGACCAGACGGGAAAGACCTTCTACAAAGTGAAGAATTCATGGGGCATAACCGGTAAATATGATGGCTTCATTTTTGTATCAAGACCATTTATTATGTTGAAGACAACCAATATTATGGTTAATAAAAACGCAATACCGGAGGCAATTGCGAAGAAAATGGGAATATAAAAAGGCTCAATGGCTCAACGGCTCAAAGGGGCAACGGCGCAACGGAATGATGATTAAGAAAGTTCTGTCTGTACAAATCCTCCTTCTGCTGATTTTCACAGACCTGAATGCACAAAATGTGGAGGTCATTATAAAAGGTATAAGGTCAGATAAGGGACATATTGGGATAGGTGTTTTTAAAGACGATCCCACCTTTCAGAAGGAAGAGCCATTGCTGAATAAGATTTTTGTCAAAAGCGGAATTTCAAACAGGGAAATGGAAGTCCGGTTCAGCCTTGAACCCGGTATTTACGGCTTTGCCCTGCTTGATGATGAGAACTCAGACGGACTTATGGAATACAATTTCCTGGGAATACCAAAAGAAGGCTTCGGATTCTCAGATTACTATCATAAAGGATTCACTAAACCGAAATTCGATTCCTTTAAATTCAGGATAGTACCAAACCAGAAACGGACTATAACCATCAGGATCAGATATATGTAACGGTGTGACGGTACGATGGTGCATTGGAACGACGGTTCAACAGGAATAGCTCTTGCTGATTATTCAATTCTTGTTTCTTTCTCCCCCTCTCCCCCTCTCCCTTTCTCCCTTTCTCCTCTTGTGGCCTGTAGCCGTTTTCAGAGATTGGTACGCGTTTTGATATTTATAGTATTGAAGAGACAGTTCTTCTAAAACTTAAGAAAATGAAAAAGTTCATAATCACATCGATTCTCGCAGTCCTGGTCGCTTTCGGGACCACAGTTATGGCTCAGGAATATCCTGACGAGTACCTGGGACTGCCTGGTGATAATCTTAACCTGTATGCAGTTATGAAACTGTTCCAGGAGTCAGAAACGCTTGAAGGTTTTGAAAGAAGCCTGAATGATCAGAATTCAAAGATCAACAACCTCGACCTTAACAGCGACAATTATGTTGATTATATAATGGTTTCTGACTATGTCGATGGTGATGTACATACCATAGTACTGCGTGTTGCCCTGGCTAAAAATGAATTCCAGGATGTTGCAGTATTTACAGTTCAGAAGTTCCGCGATGGTTCCGTTCAGATACAGCTTATTGGCGACGAAGCTCTGTATGGACAGAATTATATAATTGAGCCCTATTACAAGGAGACTCCTAATCCCGGCTACCTGGGTAAGAAGAACAGTAAGAGCAATGTAACCATTGTTTATACTGATTTTTATGAAATAGCCGACTGGCCGATGATAAGATTCATGTATTACCCTGATTATGTCATGTGGCATTCTTCATGGTACTGGGGTTATTACCCTCCTTACTGGGATCCATGGCAGCCATACTACTGGCACTACTACTACGGTTATCATTATAACTGGTGCCATCATTACTACAATCATTACCATCATTGGGATCATCCCCGCTACCATGGATATAATGACTTTTATTACTCAGGGATACGTTCACATTCACCGCAAATTGACCATAACATCAATGACGGTAAATATAAATCCACTTATTCACACCCTGAACAGAGGCGTGATGGCGAGGTTCTTTTCACCTCAACTCATCCTGATCAGGAAAAAAGGACACAGGAGAATACTCCCGTTATCAGCCAGACCAGAAGGTCAGTCTCTCAGTCAACCCGTGACCAGGCAACTACGAGTAACACCACAGGCAGCACCAGACGTTCAGATAATGTTACAAACAGCAGGAGCGCTACTGATCCCTCCAACCGTCAGAGCACAGGTACCTCACGCAGATCAACCACAACTGTTGATGATAGACCTGTAATAAAATCATCATCTGATCAGAATACAGGAGATGTAAGAAGGTCAACAACCACTGTTGAGGAAAGGCCCGTGACGAAGTCCTCTTCAGATGAAGCTTCTGCCCCGGTTCGCAGACCGGCTGACACCGGTTATGAGAGACCAGCTTCAAGGCCTGAACCGTCTGAAAAGGCTGTTGAGACCAGAAGGGAACCTGAACCAGTTCAGGAAAGGGTGATCTCCAGGCCGGAGCCGGCTGAAAGAGTCGTCAGCAGACCTGAACCAGCTCAGAGAGAGGAAGCTCCCAAGGTTTCCAGACCTGCAGAAAGCCAGCCGGAACGCAAAAGTGCTCCGGCTGAGACCAAAACCGAAACTGTTACCAGACGAGCTGATAAACCTGAAAAACCTGAAGAAAATGATAGAATAAGATAAGGCAACATATAGCAGATAAGATAATGTGTGCCAGGAGTCTTTGAGACTCGCAACCCCGCCAAAAGCGGGGTTTTTGTTTTGTACAACACGTACTCACCCCCTCAGCCCCCCTCTCTGCTGAAGCAAAGAGGGGGGAGTAAGTTCGTGTAATTAGTTGATTATTTGCTTATTCGATTAAGAAATAAAATGATTTTACAAAGAACTTCTTTTATATTTGATAGCTCTTCATTTTTGATATGTAAAATATGAAAACCCAGTTCCTGCAATTCCGAATCTCTGAATTGATCATATTCGACTGAAGTATCATGAATCGGGCCATCAAGTTCAATCACAGCTTTCCGGGCATAACAATAAAAATCAGCAATAAAATAATTGTATCTCGTTAAATTGCCTTTATAAAGTATATAGTGCTGACGTAAAAACTTAGAACCTGATAGTTTCCTTCCCTTAAGCTCTCTCCACAATAGTTTTTCAGATTCAGTCATATTATTTCTCAGGTCTTGAGCATGCTTCTTAATTCCTTTAATATCAAATTTCTTAGATTGAGACATATTTTTTTAACACAATATAAAAATACAAAATCTACGACATTATTAGGTGAATCCTTCTCCCTCTTTGCTTCAGCAGAGAGGGGGAAAACCTGAGCGTAGCGAAGGAAGGGGGTGAGTACATGAATTGCAAAATTTCTTATCTTGCATTACTTGCATTTTATGTAGCATTTAATATTATCCATCAGGCCATGACAAACCATAACAATTCATTATCACGAAGGAAGTTTATACAAACGGCTGCAACTGCCGCAATTGGCGCACCGCTCATAATCAGATGCTCAGGGAATGCCCCATCATCAAACGGCAAGCTTAATCATGCCTGCATAGGAGTCGGGGGGATGGGATGGTCAGACCTTAATAAATTCAAAGAGGATCCGAATGTACAGATCGTCGCAATATGCGATGTGGATGCTGACAATCTGAAGAAGGCCTCTGAAATTCTTCCTGATGCCCGTACTTATTCCGACTGGCGCGAGCTTCTCAGGAAAGAAGAGAATAATATTGATTCTGTCAATGTTACTGTACCGGATCATAATCACTTCCCGATTGCCATGATGGCTATCAGGATGGGAAAGCATGTCTATTGCCAGAAACCAATGTGTCATGATGTGGCAGAGGTTCGAGCCCTTACAGAAGCAACAGTGAAGAATGGAGTGATAACCCAGCTTGGCACTCAGATTGCCTCGAGAAAAGGTGACCTGACAGCGGTCCAGCTAATTAAAGACGGTGCCATTGGCAAGATAAAGCATGCATATCTCTGTTCCAATCGCCCTGGTGCCGTAGAAAATTACCGCCTTTTTGGACCACGTCCTCCACAGGGACAGGCAGCTCCGGCAAATCTGAACTGGGACATCTGGATCGGCACTGCACCTATGCGTCCTTATGCTCCCGAAATATATCATCAGACAAAATGGAGAGCATGGCAGGACTTTGGAACTGGCTGGTCAGGCGACATCGGATGCCATATATTTGATGCTGTCTGGAAAGGTATTGGATTGAAACCACCTATATCTGTTATAGCCGAAGTTCAGAAGTCATGGAAGGATTCACCTGAAAGAAGAACTGATAACTGGCCCCAGGGTGATCATATAACATGGATGTTTCCGGGAAACGATAAAACGGATTCTGACGTTCTTCCATTGGAATGGTTCGATGGAGAGTTTTATCCTCCCACGGAAGTACGTGACTTATATGCGGGAAAAGAATATCCCGCTGAATCCGCAATGCTTATTGGTACTGAAGGAGCCCTGCTTAATCCGCATGATGAATTTCCTGTATTGTTACCCGAAAGTAAATTCGCAAATTATAAAATACCTGAATTCGAAGCCGGTAATCATTATCACAGCTTTGTAGTTGCCTGCCTGGGCGGCCCTAAGACTGAATCTCATTTCGCACAGACGGGACCGATGACAGAGGCAATTCTCCTTGGTACGGTGGCAATCCGCGTCCCGGATACATTGCTGGAATGGAATGCCGGGAAAATGGCTGTGACAAACTATCCTGAAGCTAATAAATACCTTCGCCGAGATTACCGGAAAGGATGGAAGGTGACCGGATTTTAAATGAGGATTAGTTTGATCTTCTTTTCCAGGGATTGTTATCAGATATAATCTTCATTAATCTGAGGCTGATCGGACTGTTCTCCTCCTGCGGTACCCGGATGATCCAATATATCACACCGCTGATAACCGCCGCAAAAAAGCACCAGACCGAAGTAGTATTTATTGTATAGAAAATAACTGAAACCACACATGACAGAAACATTAAAATACCCAGTAGATGCATATTTTTAGTGCTTGAGACAAACAAGGATGTGATGGTTACGAATAAGTAAATCAAGAAAGCAGGTATCATGAGAGATTCCGGGGTAAAAGTGTCATAATAAATATGACAATTCAGAATCTGAGGTGTCACTTTGAAAAACACTATGAAATATGCATAATACAATGCTAAGATTATGCCCGTAAATAGCAGAATCCGCAATATTTTGCGCCTTTTACTATCTTCTTCCAATAACAGGACAGAAAGAGGAATTATTACCGGCCAGAGAGCATCTGCCGTCAGTAGAAAAATATATGTACTGATTTTCTGAATGACAGCATAATCACCATTCTGTAATGTCATCCACAGACAACCTTCTGCAATTTGCTGAATTCCAAAAATCAAAGGTATGCTGGCAAATACCCACTGAGACGGTTTTTGAACCTCTTTAACCGTCGCAATACCAATAGCTGAAATGACTGCTCCTGCCGTAAAGCTTGCTCCTGCCGAGAAACACATTTTTTGCTCCTTTCCGTTAAGGGTTTCCATTAATTGAAAACCGGCGAAAATATATTAAAATAATTGCACTAAATCAATTATTCAAAAGGATTCTTTTTTCTGAAATCCGGCCTGTAATTCCGGTAACTGTTCATCTCCTGAAGCCAGCCATTACGGAACCCCAGCTTCTCCATTTCTGCAGTCACTTCGTTGTACTCTTTAATGTAAAGGGGTCTGTTAATCACAGGATGGTTTTTTACCTCGTATGTCGGATGATACTGCGACATTAGCGAAATATGAACTCCTGCTGACAATTCACCGGCGATCTTTCTCATTACCTGTTTGCTCTCCTCAGCATGACCCGGCAATACTAGATGCCGTAACAGCATGCCGCTCTCTGCCCTTCCCTTCTCATCCATCTGAAGTACGGAACCCTTCTGGTAATACATTCGCTTTATTGCCTTCAGTGACACCTCAGGATAATCAGAAGCATCGGAATACTCTTTCGCTGTTCCAGGTGTGACATATTTGTAGTCAGGGAGCCAGACATCAATCATGCCATCAAGAGCGTCTATCACCTCCGGTTTGTCGTAACTATTTGTATTATATACCGTTATTGGCTTAAGACCTCTTGCATTCAGTCCTCGTATAATTGCCCTTACTTGAGGAACGACATGTGAAGGGGAGACAAATCCGACAGCCCTGATGCCTGCAGAAAGGATGTTTTCAATCTGATCGAGAACCTCCGCTAATGTCAATGAAGTTTTCCTGTTTTTTCCATCAGATCTGCTTATGTCATAGTTCTGACAATAGATGCAGTGAAGATTGCAGCCGGCAAAAAATATATTACAGATGCCATCGGGACCGCTTATCGGGGGTTCTTCTCCCCTGTGGATGCATATTGATGCAATATTCATCCCTGCATCCATTCCACAATATCCATCACCGCTATTAAACCTGTTCACCCCGCATTCCCGCGGGCATAAAGTGCAGTGAGACAGCAGATCATGCTCACTGCTATCATAGATTTCATAATAACTTATTATTTCTTTTTTAAACACAAAGGGGCACAAAGGTAGATCACAAAGGTACACAAAGGAAAATGTAAATGATCGAAACACCTTTGCGCCTTTATGCCGCTACGCCGTTGTGCCTTTCCGTTATATTTCAAATCAAAATATTACTAATAATTATCTTTCTTATTGCTAATTACAAAACATTATTTATCTTTGCAACCGATTTGAGGGGTAGTTGAGACAAGGGGACCAGAGTCCCCTATTTTATTTCTTAATTTAAAGTATGGTAGATAAAAATAAAATAGAAAAGCTTGTAAGTGAGTTCATTAAGGGAACAGGTATTTTTCTTGTCACAATCAGAGTGAGCAGTTCAAACAAAATAACTGTACTGGCAGATACAATGACAGGCATAACCATTGATGAATGTGCTGCCATTCACCGCTATGTTGAAAAACACTTTGACCGCAGCACTGAGGACTTTGAGCTGCAGGTTTCTTCTCCGGGACTTGATATGCCTTTCGGAGTGCCTGAACAGTACTATAAAAATGAAGGAAAGAAAGTTGAGGTTGTTGATACGGATGGCGAAAAGTTTACAGGTAATCTTAAAAATGTGACAAAGGGAGGATTTGAACTGGAAACTGAAGTCAGAGTAAAAGGCAAGGGTAAGGAGCTGAAGGATATTTCGTTCAACTTTGACCAGGTAAAATCGACAAAAGAGGTTTTAGTGATTAAATAAAAATAGGTTAATACCAGATGGAAAATATTAATTTGATCGACACTTTTTCGGAATTTAAAGAGCTGAAAAATATTGATCGCCCGACAATGATGAGCGTTCTGGAGGATGTTTTCAGAGGTATGCTTGCCAAAAGGTACGGATCGGCAGATAATTTCGACATTATTGTCAATATCGATAAAGGCGACTTCGAAATATGGCGTAACAGAACTGTTGTCAATGACGATGAGATTACCGACCCCATAACTCAGATACCGCTTTCAGAAGCCAAGAAAATTGATGATGACTATGAAGTAGGCGAAGAGGTCTCGGATGAGGTTAAGTTCCTCGATTTCGGAAGAAGGGCAATTTTGTCGCTGCGACAAAATCTTACAGCGCGTATCCTGGATCTTGAAAAGAACAACATCTACATGAAGTACAAGGATCGGATCGGCGAGATCGTCACCGGTGAGGTTTACCAGGTCTGGAAAAGAGAGATCCTAGTTCTTGATGATGACGGGAATGAGCTTATTATACCCAAAAGCGAACAGATACCTTCCGATCATTTCAGGAAAGGCGACTCCATAAGAGCTGTTGTCATTAAGGTTGAAATGAGGAATAACACACCTTTCATAATTCTCAGCCGTACTTCACCTGTATTCCTTGAAAGGCTTTTCGAGCTTGAAGTACCTGAGATATTCGATGGGCTTATCACTATAAAGAAGATTGTCAGGGTTCCGGGTGAACGGGCCAAAGTTGCAGTGGAATCATATGATGAAAGGATCGACCCGGTAGGCGCCTGTGTTGGTATGAAAGGATCAAGAATACATGGCATTGTAAGGGAACTCCGTAATGAAAATATTGATGTCATAAACTATACCGCCAATAACCAGCTCTTTATACAGAGAGCTCTCAGTCCGGCAAAAATCACATCAATAAAGCTCATTGAAGATACGAAAAGAGCCGAGATCTATCTTAAACCGAGTGAAGTATCCCTCGCTATAGGAAAAGGAGGTCTTAATATTAAGCTTGCAAGTCAGCTGACCGGTTATGAGATTGATGTGTACAGGGAGCCGGGAGGTGAGGATGAGGAAGATGTCAAACTCGAGGAATTCAGTGATGAGATTGAAGAATGGATCATCGATGAGCTTAAAGCTATCGGATGCGACACAGCCAGAAGCGTTCTCAACCTTTCTATAAGCGATCTTGTTAAGAGAACCGATCTTGAAGAGGAAACCGTTAAGGAAGTTGTAAACATCCTTAAAGCTGAATTTGAATGATATTATTAAAGTTTTGTTATTGAAGTCATTATAAAGACAGGGCATATCTATGACAGAGGACGTAAAGGCGACACGGTTAAGTAAAGCTGCCAAGGAGTTCAATGTAGGGATTTCCACAATGATCGAATTCCTCCATAAGAAAGGTATTGAAATCGATCCAAATCCCAATACAAAGCTTCCTCATGAAGCATACCTTATGCTGTTGAAAGAATACAGCTCTGATTTAAGCGTCAAGAAAGAATCTGAAAAGCTTGCCCTCAAAGATCTGCATCGGAAGAAAGAAACCGTTTCAATTGATGATGTACCGGAAAAAGCCCAGTCTGAAGATACTGACCGTGAAGAAGAGATGCTTGTTATAGATTCTTCAGGAATAAAGAAAGGTGTCGATATCAAAACAGAGATCAAAAAGCCTGACATAAAGCTTGTCGGAAAGATTGATCTGGAAAAGATACCCAAAACAGAAAAACCGGCACCATCAAAACAGGAAGCAGCAAAAAGTGCTGAACCTGAAAAGGATGAACAGAAGAAGGCCGCTGCGGAAAAGACAGGTGCAGCTGAAGAAAAGAAGAGCCGTTCAGCTTCAGATACTAAAGGTGAAGCTGAACCTGGTACAGTAACCAAAGATGCTAAGCCTGCCAAAAAAGAGAAGACCAAGGAAAAAGAACCTGTCGTTGAAGAAGAAAAGAAAGCTCCATCAAAAAAAGAGAGGGAGACTGTAGAAGAGCCTGTATCACAAGCTGCACCAGATCTGGAAATCCCGGAAGCAGATTTAATCCCCGAACAGGAGGAAATAATAGAAGTTTTCAGGCCAGGTTATCAGAAAATTACCGGACCTACAGTCGTGGGGAGAATAAACCTCCCTGTGGAGGAAAAGAGGAAACCTGCTCCATACCAGCCGGTAAAGGTGAATAGTGAGAGCGATTTCAGAAGGAAGAAAAGAAGGAAAAGGATCACCAAGGAAAAAGACCAGGTTTCAGCAGTCAAGCCTGACCTGGGCGATAAAAAAGAAAAAGGCGGCAAGAAAATCCTGAAGAAAAGACCTGTAAGGGTTGAGGTAGATGAAGAGGAAGTACAGAAGCAGATAAAGGAAACGCTTGCGAGGCTTACTACAAAAGGCAAATCAAAGGGTTCAAGATACCGCAGGGAAAAGAGAGAAGCAATAAGTCAGAAGCATCGCGAGGACGAGGACAGAATTGAATTGGAAAAGAATATCCTCAAGGTTACGGAATTCGTGTCGGTAAATGAGCTGGCGATTATGATGAATACCCCGGTTACAGACATTATCTCTACATGTATGAACCTCGGGCTTTTCGTTTCAATAAATCAGCGTCTTGATGCAGAAACAATGGCACTTCTTGCCGATGAATTCGGTTATAAGGTAGAATTTGTAAGTGCTGAGCTTCAGGAAGCTGTGAGGGAGTCAGATGATGAAGACGAAGATCTTAAGCCCAGGCCACCGATAGTAACAGTCATGGGACATGTCGATCATGGCAAAACAAAATTGCTCGACTATATACGCCGTACAAATGTGATCGCGGGTGAGGCAGGCGGAATTACACAGCATATAGGAGCCTACGCTGTGAAGCTTGATGACGGCCGTCAGATAACATTCCTGGATACACCCGGACATGAGGCCTTCACTGCAATGCGTGCCCGCGGAGCACAGATCACCGACATAGCTATTATTGTTGTGGCCGCTGATGACGGTGTAATGCCGCAGACAATAGAAGCCATCAACCATGCTTCAGCCGCTGGAGTACCTATTGTATTCGCGATCAACAAGATTGATAAGCCTACCTCAAATCCTGAGAAAATAAAGGAGGCTCTTGCAAATATGAATTACCTGGTTGAGGACTGGGGAGGCAAATACCAGTCACAGGAGATATCTGCAAAAACCGGGCTCAATATTGAGCTTCTGCTTGAAAAAGTACTGCTCGAAGCTGAGATGCTTGATCTAAAGGCTAATCCCGACAAGCCTGCAATTGGCACAGTTGTGGAATCATCCCTTGATAAAGGCCGCGGATTCACAGCAACCATTCTCGTAAAAGCCGGGACGCTGAGGGTTGGTGATGTACTTCTGGCAGGAGCCAGCTTCGGACATATAAAGGCTATGTACAATGAAAGAGGCAATAAGGTTGACGAAGTCGGCCCGGCAACACCCGCTCTTGTTCTAGGACTCAACGGCGCTCCCCAGGCCGGTGACAAATTCAATGTAATGGACAGCGACAGGGAAGCAAAGGATATAGCCACAAAGAGATCACAGCTACAGAGAGAACAGGGACTGCGTACGCAGAAGCATATTACCCTTGACGAAATAGGAAGAAGGATTGCCATTGGCAATTTCCAGGAACTTAATATTATCGTAAAAGGTGACGTTGACGGATCAATTGAAGCTCTGAGCGATTCGCTTATCAAGCTGTCAACACCTGAAATACAGCTGAATATTATTCATAAAGCTGTTGGCCAGATCTCAGAATCGGATATTCTGCTCGCTGCAGCATCCAACGCAATTATAGTAGGATTCCAGGTTCGCCCATCAATGGCAGCACGCAAGCTTGCCGAGAAGGAGGAGATTGATGTCCGTCTCTATTCAATTATATACAATGCCATTGAGGAGATCAGGGCAGCTATGGAAGGGATGCTCTCTCCGGAGGTCAAAGAAGAGATTGTCGCCACCCTGGAAATACGCGAGATCTTTAAGGTCACTAAAGTTGGCACGGTTGCCGGATGTTATGTCAAGGAAGGAAAGATCACACGAAATACCAGAGTGCGTTTAATACGCGATGGTATTGTTATATATACAGGGGAACTCGGTTCGCTCAAACGATTCAAGGATGATGTCAAGGAAGTCGTTGGCGGGTATGAATGCGGGCTTAACATTCAGAATTTCAACGACATAAAAGCAGGTGATATCGTTGAAGGCTACCAGGAATTCGAGATCAAGAAAACCTTATAAAAGTGTTTTGTACTTATCTGCTGAGAGCAGTGTACTGATTTCAGCAGGATCTGTTATTTTAATTTTTACCATCCAGCCTTTCCCGTAAGGATCCTTGTTTACTACGACAGGTGATTCTTCAATAGAAGGATTTACTTCAAGTATCTCTCCTCCCACCGGCATAAACATATCCGAAACTGTTTTTACTGCTTCGATGGTTCCAAAGACCTCCTCTTTCTTAAGGGTTTCTCCTAGAGTTTCTATCTCTACGAAAACAACATCTCCCAGTTCTCCCTGGGCAAAGTCGGTTATTCCCACGTAGCCCATATCTCCTTCAACGCGAAGCCATTCATGGTCCTTGGTATACAAAAGATCTGCCGGTATGTTCATAATGATCAGTTTTAAAATTACTATTGAGCCAAAAATAAGGTTTTTTTTCTTTTTTACAGCACCTTTCTGGTTGATCCTTTAATGACAAGTTCTGTTTTGATCACCTTTGTCTGAAAAGGTATCTCGTTTCTGTTTTCAATATTCTTTATGAGTAAGTTTACTGCTTCCTGTCCGACGATGTACCCATGCTGCTGAACTGAGGTAAGAGGAGGATCGGTAAGATCAGATATCATGCCGCTGGTAAATCCGATTATCGAAATATCATCAGGCACTTTATACCCATTGAGCTTTACAATTTTCATGGTCTCTGCAGCAGTGAGGTCATTGACTGCAAAAATGCCGTCAGGTTTCTTGGTTCTTTTTAGAATCTCAGGAACTATGATCCGGGCTTCGGGGGCTGTATCACACTTAATAATATTTTCGGCCCGGATTGGAATTCTATGCTCCTTCAATGCTCTTATAAATCCTGCTTTCCTGTTTTTCCCGATTATCAGGTTTGGTGGTCCGGACAGATGGATGATATTGGAACATCCGGTGTGTATAAGATGATTTGTAGCATCATATGCACCCTTTTCATCATCGACTATTACCCTGTCTGTTTCAAGTTCATCACATACCCTGTCAAAAAATACGAGCGGTATCCCTGCTTTCATTATCTTCCTGAAATGATCAAAATTCTCTGTCACTTTGCTCAGAGAGACAAGTATCCCGTCAGCCCGTCCGGAGAGAAGAGTTTCAACTGCCTTTACTTCTCTTTCATATAATTCATTTGACTGGCAGAAGAGGACATTATATCCTGAATCATAAGCAATATCTTCAATCCCGCTTATCACTGTGGAGAAGAAATAATGAACTATTTCCGGTACTATCACACCTATGGTCCTGCTCTGGCCGACTTTAAGGCTCAGGGCTATAGGATCGGGTTTATAATTCCATTTTTCAACAAGCTCCTTTACTGCCTTTTTTGTAGCAGAGCTGATATCAGGATGTCCTTTCAAAGCTTTTGATACCGTTGAAGGAGAAATCCCGAGCTCTCTGGCTATGTCCTTAATTGTTACCCGTCCCTTTCCCATAATCTTCCCGGAGGTTCAAAAATACCAAGTTAGTTGAAATAAATATATTTTCCTAAAAGGAATAAAAATGATCCTCAAAGCAAAATTCTGTTAATCAATATTCAGTAAAGATTAAACAGAATAATCGGAGGATAATGAGGTTTTTTTTATTATTAGTATTTCAAACGTTTGCTGTAATGTGTTTCAGATTCCGTGAATATTTCTTTTTAATCTGTTTTTAATCTCAGAATTAATTCTATATTTGATTAACCTAATTATGAAACCTTGAACCTGTCTTAAATCCTTTGAAGTTATCATGCACAGAATAGCACATTTTTTTGACAAAGTATTTTTTCTTAAACCTATAAATAACTAACCTTAATATTTTTACGATGGGAACTTTTAAAAATTATTTATTCTCATGGAGGAAATGGATATTATCTATTTTCCTTTTATACTTCGCGGTTAGCTTAGCCAGCGCTCAACAAAGAACAGTTACAGGTAAAGTAACTTCTGAGACAGAGGGTGCGCTAGCCGGAGTGAACATTGTTGTTCAGGGAACAATGACCGGGGCGATAAGTGATGCTGAAGGTAATTTCAGTATTCCGGTTCCGGGATCGGAAGCAGTCCTGGTTTTTTCATTTATCGGCTATACTTCTCAGCAGGTGGCTGTAGGTAGTCAGTCTACATTCAATGTGGTACTGGTTCCTGAGACAAGTACACTTGGAGAAGTTGTGGTTACAGGATATGGCACACAGAAGAAGAAAGAGATTACGAGTGCCATTTCCAGTGTAAAATCTGATGAGTTTAACAAGGGTAACCTCAACACACCTGAACAGCTTATAGTTGGTAAGGTGGCAGGTTTGTCCGTCAGTAAAGCTGGCGGGGACCCGAATGGAGGGTATACTATACGCCTGAGGGGTTTGAGTACCATTGGTGCAAATACCCAGCCTCTTGTTGTTATTGATGGCGTTGTCGGGGGTTCTCTTGAAAATGTGGATCCGAATGATATTGAATCCATGAGCGTTTTAAAGGATGGTTCTGCTGCATCTATTTATGGAACAAGGGGTTCCAGCGGCGTAATTCTGGTTACTACCAAGCAGGGCAAAAAAGGTACATCCGTCATCGAGTACAATGTTTATGGTACTGCTGAAATGGTTGCAAAGAATTACCCTGTGATGACTGCTACAGAATGGAGGGCATTGAAGACTGAAATTAATCAGGAGTACTCGAACACTATTGGAACAGACTTTGGCGAAAGTACTGACTGGTTCAAGGAGATTGAACAGACAGCCCTGACACAGGTACATAATCTTTCGTTATCGGGAGGAACTGATAAATCAAATTACCGGGCTTCAATCAATTATCATAATGGTGAAGGTGTTATGCGTACGACTGGATTCAAACAGTTAAACGGAAGGATCAATCTTACACAAAAAGCATTGAATGATAAGCTTACCTTTGATGTGAATCTGGGGGCTACGCAAAGGGAATCACAATATGGTTTTCCTGCTGCATTCAGATATGCCACACAATATAATCCGACTGCTCCTGTAAAAAGTGATGATGCACTTTATGATAAATACGATGGATATTTTCAACAGGTGCTGTTTGATTACTATAACCCTGTTGCAATCCTAGAGTTAAATAAAAATGACGGACAATCCAGAATGATGAATCTTTCATTAAAAGGTGCCTATGAAATCATCAAAGGATTGACTCTTGATGCTTTTTATGCTATCCAGAGTTCTGATGATCTCGGGGGTACATATTATGATAAAAATGATTACTGGGGAGGGATGAACAGGACTGGCTTAGCTTCAAGGAGTGCAAATTCTTCTTTCAGCCGGCTTTTTGAATCAACAGCACATTGGACAGGTGATGTGACAGCAGGTACAAACCTGACAGTCCTTGGTGGTTATTCATATCAGGATTTTACTTATGAAGGTTTTTATGCTGAGGGAGGTGATTTTCTTACCGACAATTTCACATATAATAATCTTAATGCTGCCCTCGATTTCAAAAATGGTAAAGGAACAATAACCAGTTATAAGAACGACCATAAACTGATTGCATTCTTTGGACGTGTCAACCTGAATATTAACAGTACATGGTTTTTGACCGCCAGCGCAAGGTATGAAGGCTCCTCAAGGTTCGGTGCTGATAGTAAGTGGGGTATATTCCCATCAATTGGAGGAGGAGTGGATCTATCCAGATTAGTAAACCTCAGTTTTGTTGACAACCTTAAATTGAGAGCCAGTTATGGTGTTACAGGAGCCGAGCCGCCAAGCAGTTATTTATCATTGCTTCGCATGGGCCCTTCGGGTAATTTCTTCTATAACGGAGCATTCGTCCCTGGCTATTCACCTGTAAGTAATGCAAATACTGATCTTAAATGGGAAAAGAAAGGTGAAATAGATGCCGGATTTGATTTCGCATTGTTCAAATCAAGGGTTTCCGGTGCATTTGACTTTTATACCAGAACGACTACTGACCTGTTGTGGCAATATGGAGTGCCGGTTCCACCAAACCTTTATAATCAGGCATGGATGAACCTTGGAAAATTAAAAAGCAGCGGCTTGGAATTGACACTGACCTGGCATGCTGTTGAAAAACAAGATTTTTCCTACAGCGTAACAGTTACTCCATCATACAGTCTTGGGAACACACTGGTATCACTTTCAGGCACTTTCAATGGTGCTGATTTGAGTTATGGAGTACAGGATCTGGGTGATATGGGTTCGCCAGGACAAAATCAGACACCATTAACAAGAGTGGAAGAAGGTAAACCTTTAGGTCAGATACTTACATATGTATACGAGGGAATTGATGACGATGGTAAATTTATATTTAAAGATGTAGACGGAGATGGAAGTATCGGTGCATCTGACAGGACGGTGACTGGAAACGGTTTGCCCAAGTTCCAGACTGGATTTGGCAATACACTTAATTATAAAAACTGGGATCTGAATGTATTCTTCCGTGGCGTATTCGGACATGATCTTATTAACTCTTTCCGTGGATTCTTTGAAGTGCCGAATTATATCACATCATATAACCTGCCAAATTCAACTACTGATATGAGAAGTTCGACAGGAAAACTTCTGAACGTCTCTTCAGGTACTTTGTCAAGCAAAGATGTTGAAAATGCTGACTTTGTTTCTCTCGATAACATGAGTGTAGGGTATAATTTCAATTTACCAAAGAGCGGCCAGTTCAGTAAAATAAGGGTTTACCTTGGCGGTAATAATTTATTCTATATCACCAAGTATAAAGGTGTGGATCCTAACCCGAGATACACAGATAGTGCCACAGATCTTGGAACATATGGCAGTACGCTCGTACCTGGTGTCGACAGAAGGAGTGAATGGTTCAGAACCAGATCTGTAACTTTTGGTGCAAACTTTGTTTTTTAATCCTGAAAATTTAAAGACATGAAAACAATAGTAAGAAATATGATGAAAAAATCAATACTTCTGATAAAAGTAACATTAACTGCAATTATAGTAATTGCTTTTAGTCAGTCGTGCACCAAATTGGATGAAACTCTTTACAGCGAGGTAACACCCGACAATTTCTTCAAATCAGAGAAAGAATTTGTTTCAGCGTTAGGCGCTGCTTATACTCAGTTTGGAGGTTATGCTTCTGGTGATATGTTTAGTTTACAGGAGGTCACTACTGATGAGATGGCTGTTCCTACCAGAGGATCGGACTGGGATGATGGAGGTAACTGGAGAAAGCTTCATTTACATTCATGGGATTATGAAGTTAGCGCAACAGGTGGTGCATGGGACTTTTGCTTCAGCGGCGTAAATACTGCAAACAGGTTAATGTACCAGTTTCAGTCTCTTGTTGAGAGCGGACAGGTAGAACAGGCCGCAGCAGATGCTTATATTTCGGAACTCGAGACTGTTCGTGGTTTCTTTTATTGGCAATTGATTGATATGTATGGTAATGTCCCGCTTGTTACTGATTTCGCAAGCGGAGAAGCTGCACCTGCAACCAAGTCAAGATCAGAGGTGTACACTTTTGTTGTTGGCGATCTGGAAACAGCTGTTCCCAAGCTGTCAAAAGCCGTCGACGGAACAACTTACGGACGTATGAATTATTATGCAGGACAGATGTTGCTGGCTAAATTATACCTTAATGCAGCAGTATATACTGGCACTGCACAGTGGGATAAAGTGATCACAGCTTGTGATGAGATTATAAACTCAGGTAAATATTCACTGGAAAGTAACTATTTTACAAATTTTAATGTGAACAATTCGGGGTCCAAAGAATTTATCTTTGCTATACCCTACGACCAGATTTTCTTCCAGGGATTCAACATTGCATGCCAGACATTGCATTATGGCAGCCAGTATACCTATAATCTTACACAGCAGCCGTGGAATGGTTTCTGTACGCTTGAGGAATTTTATAAATCCTACGATGCTACAGATCTTCGCAGAGGCGATGTAGGTACAATTACAGCTCCGGCTGGAAAAAGAGGCAATTTCCTTGCAGGTTATCAATACACGAACGGAGGAGTAAAAGTAGTTGATGACGGAGCTGATGCCGGAGATCCTGATGGAAAACCTCTTAATTTTGGGAATATAGGTTCAACTGCAGGTCAGATAAATGAACTGGGCCCCCAGTGCTGGCGACAGTCTGGAGTCAGAATAGGCAAGTGGGAATTTGCTGTAGGATCCGATCCGGGTAATATGAGCAATGATCTTGCAGTATTCCGTTATGCCGATGTCATGCTGATGAAAGCAGAAGCGCTCTGGCGTAAGAGCAATAGCCCCACAGATGCCGCTGCATTGGCATTGGTAAACCAGATCAGAAAACGGGCCGGTTTGGTTGATCTTACTTCGTTAGATGGACAGCTGAGTTTTGATATGGGAAGTGCAGCCATTGCCGGAGGTGAATTATTCAATGAAATGGGACGTGAAATGTTTGCAGAACACAACAGACGTCAGGATCTGATCCGCTGGGGATTATGGACCAGTAATTCAAAATGGACACTCCCCTTTAATAATGTTGGAGATGTAATGAAATCAGATGCTTATCGTTCTTTGTTCCCAATTAACAAATCTAAATTGGCAGCTAATCCTAACCTGGTTCAAAATACGGGTTATTAGCAACAATATTTAAGTAATTTCTTTTAGAGAGCAGGTAATTATTACATTTACCTGCTCTCTCTTTTTATGATATGGATTTTATGAGGTTAAGAAGTTTATTTGTAGCAGTGCTGATGATAATTTTCGTTTTATTCAGCTCATGCCGGACAAAACGGTCTGATCTGGTTCAGAAACCGCTGTTCTCGCTTCTCAACCAAAAACAAACTAGGATCGATTTCATAAATCAGCTGGAATATACTGAGAAGTTTAATACATATACATACAGGAATTACTATAATGGCGCTGGTGTGGGCCTGGGTGACTTTAATAATGATGGCCTTCCCGACATATATTTCTGCGGGAACCAGGCAGAAAACAGGCTTTATATAAATAAGGGCAGTTTTGTTTTCGAGGATGTCACTCAAGGAGCAGGAGTGTCATGTTCTGGTTCATGGTCAACAGGAGTGAGCATTGCAGATGTCAATGGCGATGGATGGCTTGATATATACGTATGCAAATCGGGAAAACCTGACACTCCCCATCGTTCCAATGAGCTATTCATTAATAATGGTGATCTTACCTTTTCAGAAAAAGCAGATGAATATGGCCTTGGCAATTCAGGACTTTCAAACCACGCATCCTTTTTCGATTATGACCGGGACGGAGATCTCGATTGCTATCTTCTTAACAACTCATTTCAGTCAGTCACTGATTTTGATATGAAACCTTATCAGCGGCAAATACCCGATACTCTGGGAGGTAATAAATTGTACCGGAATGATAATGGCCATTTTGTTGACATCACCCTCGAAGCTGGCATATATTGCAGTAAAATCGGTTTTGGACTTGGCGTCACTGTCGGAGACATAAACCGTGACGGGTGGCCTGATATTTATGTTTCAAATGATTTCTTTGAACGTGATTATCTTTACATTAATAATAAGAACGGCACATTTACAGAATCGCTTGAAGACCAGATTCGCGAGATAAGTGCTGGCGCTATGGGAGCAGATATTGCTGATATAAACAATGATACGTGGCCTGAGATCTTTGCCACAGAGATGACTCCCGAAGGGAATGCACGCCTAAAGACAAAAGCACTGTTTGAGAGCTGGGAAGCATACTCTAAGAAAGTTACCAGTGGCTATTATCATCAGTTTGCCAGGAATGTGCTTCAGCTGAATAACAGGAACGGATCTTTCAGTGAAATAGGAAGGCTGAGCGGAGTTAGTGCAACCGACTGGAGCTGGGGGGCTTTGATAATGGATCTTGATAATGACGGATGGAAAGACATTTTTATAGCAAATGGGATATACAAGGATCTGCTTGATCTCGATTATCTTAACATCTATTCTAATCCTTCCATCATGCGGTCAATGATAAAGACTGAAGAATCGGCAATCCTGAGCCTGATCGATATGATGCCTTCAGTTAAAATTCCCAACTACGCTTTTCATAATAACGCTGATCTGACATTCACCAATCTATCAGAAAAATGGGGACTGAGTACACCTTCCTTTTCTAATGGCGCTGCTTATGGCGACCTTGATAACGACGGTGATCTTGACCTGGTAGTAAATAATGTCAATATGCCGTCATTTGTTTACAAAAATGAAACAGAAACATCCATCCGAACAAATTATCTTTCAATAAAACTAAAAGGAGCAGGGAAAAACAAAGATGCTATCGGAGCTTCCGTAATTCTTTACATTGATGGAAAAACGAATTATTCTGAACTAATACCTGCAAGGGGATTTCAATCCAGTGTCGATAACAGGCTCCATTTCGGCCTTGGGGAATGCAATTTTGTTGATTCTCTGATCGTGAACTGGCCGGATGGCAGGTACAGCGTTCTGCATAATATTGGAGTGAATCAGTTTCTTACTATTGATGAAAATGATAAGTCTGAAGAATGTTCTCACATTCATGGTTATGTAAATCCGACTCTATTCCTTAAGGTAGAAAAGATCAATGATCTTAATTATATTCATAGTGAGAATGATTTTAATGATTTTGAACGCGACAGGCTGCTGTTTCAGATGTTATCTAATGAAGGTCCTCATATAGCTGTTGGCGATGTGAACAGCGATGGGCTTGATGATATCTATATTTGTGGTGCAAAGGATTCTCAGGGAGCCTTATTTGTACAGGATGGACAGGGACGTTTCAAAAAAACAAATGAGACATTGTTTGCGTCGGACAGAATATCGGAAGATACTGATTGTGCTTTTTTTGATGCAGACGGCGATGGAGATAAGGATCTATATGTGGCAAGTGGGGGAAATGAATTTCCGGAGAGTTCATCGGCCCTGGTGGATCGTTTGTACTTTAACGATGGCAAAGGACGCTTTGTAAAATCCGGGCAAATTTTGCCAGCAGGTAAATATGAGAGTACATCCTGTGTACAGCCAGCAGACTTTGACGGTGATGGAGATATTGACATGTTTGTAGGTATTCGATTACGTCCGTTCGGTTATGGTTTACCGGCAAATGGCTACCTGCTGGAAAATGACGGTCATGGTAATTTTTTAAATGAAACAGGGAAGTTAGCACCCGGATTGACAGGCATCGGCATGATAACAGATATGACATGGGCTGATGTGGATAGTGATGGAGATCTGGACATTGTGATAGTGGGTGACTGGATGCCTGTAAAGATATTTATTAATGATCATGGGATCTTTACAGATCAGTCCGAAAAGTTTGGTTTATCAAATACGGAAGGCTGGTGGCATACGATTGTTGCCAAAGATTTGAACAGAGACGGAAATGTGGACTTAATATTGGGTAATCATGGATTGAATTCACGGTTTAAAGCTTCAGAAAAGAAGCCTGTTACCATGTTCATAAATGATTTTGATCTGAATGGTACGATTGAACAGATCATCTGTACTTACAACGGGGATAAATCATATCCTTTAGCAATGAAGGATGATCTGGTAAAGCAAATTCCTTCCCTTAAGCAAAAATTCATGAAGTTTGATGATTATAAGGAGGCAACCATTGAAGATATTTTTCCTGATGAAGTTTTGAAGCGGTCAATTAAATTAAATGCACGAATCATGGAGAGTTGCCTGATGATCAATACCGGCAAGGGATCTTTTCAGTTGACTCCCCTTCCTGTAGAAGCACAGTTCTCACCGGTTTATGCTATAGCTGCCGAAGATTTTGATAATGATGGAAATTGTGATATCCTTATCGGAGGGAACCAGTACAGGGGCAAACCGGAGACAGGAATTTACGATGCGAGTTATGGCCTTTTCCTGAAAGGGAATTCTGGAGGAACATGGCAGTCTGTTTCCTCTTTGACATCTGGTTTTTTTACCAAAGGGGAGATACGCGATCTTGAGATTATGAACATAAATGGAAGCCCGATCATCGTAGTTGCAAAAAATAATGATAATTTACAGTTTTATAAATATTGATAGAAAACTATGAAGACAAGAATTATGTGGCTCGTGATGATCCTTATTTCAGGTTCTATTATTTCCGGATGTTCACCAAGAGCAAAATATGAGCGTAAGTTGAAGCATGAACTGGCCAGCGGGGTTAGATATGATTCGTTATTTATGGGATTCTACTTTGGAATGCCTGAAAAAGATTACTATGTTCATTGTTGGAATCTTAACAAGAAAGGATTAATCAGGCAGGGTGAAAATAATACAACCGTTCTGTATGAATTGAAAGATGAGCTGAAATATCCGGCCGCTATGAATTTCTATCCGAAATTTGTTCAAGGTAAAATTTATGAAATGCCTGTTCGGTTTACATATAAAGGATGGGCACCCTGGAATAAAACACTATCTTCAGATAACCTCGAAATTGATATATTAAAATGGTATGAAAAGATTTACGGTGAGGATTTTATAGAAGTGAAGCATCCTGAAAGGGGGACAGCATTTGTAAAGATAGACGGGAATCGTCGTATTACAGTTTTTATTGAAAATGAATTGAATGTGTGGGTCGTTTTTACTGACCTGACTGTAAAAAAAGAGTGGAATGATTCTGCTTCAAATCCGGGAATAATTCAGAACGACACTACGAATAGTCTGAAGAAATAGAATGTTCAGAACAGTTCAATCAAACAGGCGCACGCTAACGCTAAGATATATATGGCTTCTTTTGCCATTGTTTATTTGCGCTTGTGGCAAACAGTCCGGAAATAATCTGTTTACACTTATGCCAGTTTCTGTTACTCATGCTGATTTTATCAACCAATTGGACTACGATAGACAAATTGAGAGCAAATTCAACATTTACACTTTCCGTAATTTTTACAACGGCGGAGGTGTAGCCATAGGGGATGTGAATAATGATGGTCTCCCAGATATATTTATGACATCAAATATGGGCAATAATAAGCTGTATTTGAATAATGGAAATTTCAGGTTCGAAGATATTTCCCGTCAGACGGGTATTGAAGGAAAAGGATGGTCGACAGGTGTCAGCTTTGCTGACGTCAATGGCGATGGTTGGTTAGATATCTATGTATGTAAATCAGGAAATGCAGAAGGCGTTCAAAGCCGGAATGAGTTTTACATCAACAATGGTGATCTGACATTTACAGAAAAAGCAAAAGAATATGGCTTAGATGAAAACGGCAATTCAACCCAGGGAGTGTTTTTTGATTACGACAAGGACGGTGATCTTGACCTGTTTTTATTAAAGAATTTTCCAAAAGCGATTAGCAGTTTTAATCTTAAGGAAAATCAGCGCCTTGTCCGCGATTCCGTAGGTGGTTCTAAGCTCTTCAATAACAATGGCAATAAATTTACCGATGTCAGTGCAGAGGCTGGTATTTATGGGAGCACTATAGCATTTGGATTGGGCGTTACAGTCGGGGATATTGATCAGGATGGCTGGATGGATATCTATGTTGCAAATGATTTTTTTGAACGGGATTATATTTACATTAATAATCAGGATGGAACATTTAAGGAAACATTGGTGGATATGATGAGATCCATTTCTGCAGCATCCATGGGAGGCGATATGGCCGATCTAAATAATGATCATTATCCGGAGATATTTGCTACCGATATGCTACCTGAACATAACGACCGCTTAAAAACAAAAACAACTTTTGATAATTGGGAAAATTACAAATTCAGCCTTGATAATGGTTACCACTCTCAGTATACTCGTAATGTGCTTCAATTAAACAACGCCAATGGGACTTTCAGCGAAATCGGAAGGCTGGCAGGCGTGTCCGCCACTGATTGGTCCTGGGGCGCTCTGATCATGGATCTCGATAATGATGGTTTGAAGGATATTTATGAAGCAAATGGCATTTACAAGGACCTGACCGATCAGGACTATATTCAGTATTTTTCTAACCGTGATATGGTCTTATCTATTGTGTCAGGCAACGATGTGGACTATAAAACCCTTATTGATGCTATTCCATCTGTTAGAATTCCCAATTATGCCTTTAAAAACATGGGAAATTACAAATTTCAAAATGTTGCACCTGAATGGGGCCTGGATGCACCAAGTTTCTCAAATGGCGCTGCTTATGGTGATCTTGATAACGATGGGGATTTGGATCTGGTTGTAAACAATGTTAATATGCCTATGTTCATTTACAGGAATGAAACAGATCATCAGTTGCCGGACAATCACTATTTGAAAATAATTCTGAAAGGTGAACCCGGAAATACAGCAGCCATAGGTGCCAAAGTGACGGTTAAACATAAAGGTAAGCTGGTATATCTTGAGCAAATGCCAATGCGTGGCTATCTGTCAACAGTCGATTCCCGTCCTAATCTGGGATTAGGTCCTTTAACCATAGTGGATTCACTGGTAGTTGAATGGCCGGATGACAGGGTTACAGTTATGACAGATGTAAAAACAGATCAGATTTTAACTTTATATCAGAAAGACGGCATAATAAAGTCCATAAGCTTAATAGATACCGTAAGCTCTAAAAATGCTTATTTTCAAAATATAAGTAAGGAAAACAGAATAAATTTCGTTCATAAGGAGAATGATTTTAATGATTTTGAACAGGAACCATTGATATATCAAATGATGTCAACCGAAGGTCCTCATGTGTGCAAAGGCGATGTAAACGGAGACGGACTGGATGATATATATATTGGTGGAGCCAAAGGCCAGCCAGGCTCATTGATGATTCAGCGAAAGAATGGCACATTTGTTTCTGTTGAAGAACAGCTGTTTGAAGCTGACAAGATATCCGAAGACACTGATTGCGCAATGTTCGATGCAGATGGTGATGGTGATCTTGATTTATATGTAGCCAGCGGAGGAAATGAATTTCCGGAGAGCTCATCTGCTTTGATTGACCGGTTATATTTAAACGATGGGAAAGGCCATTTCATTAAATCACCGCAGGTTCTGCCTGCAGGCAAATATGAAAGTACTTCCTGCGTCAGACCTATGGACTTTGATAACGATGGGGATATTGAGTTATTTGCAGGCATCCGGCTAAAGCCATTTTTGTATGGAGTGCCGGTTAACGGATATTTGCTTGATAATGACGGCAAAGGAAATTTTACCAATGTTACGTCTGAGATTGCACCGGGACTAATGAATGTTGGCATGATCCGCGATATGTTATGGGCAGACGTTGACGGTGATAAAGATGAAGACATGATCCTGGCAGGAGACTGGATGCCGATAAAGGTGTTCATTAATGAAAATGGCAGGTTCAAAGAAAAAAATGATGCTTTTGGCTCCGATAAAACTGAAGGCTGGTGGAACTGCCTGGCTCCCGCGGATTTTGACTCTGATGGTGATATTGATTTTATAGCCGGAAATCATGGATTAAACTCCAGATTTAAACCAACATCCGAAAAACCTGTGAGTATGTATGTGAATGATTTTGACCTGAATGGTACGGTAGAGCAAATAATATGTGCTTATGATGGTGATAAATCATACCCTATTGCGCTGAAACATGATCTGACAAGACAAATACCTGCTCTGGGGAAAAAATACCCAAAATATGAGATGTATAAGGATCAGCAGATTACAGATATATTTCCACCGGAGCAGTTACAGAATTCTATCCATCTTGATGCATATCTTCTGGAAACCTCCCTTTTTCTAAATGACGGTTCCGGAAATTTCACAAGAAAACCTCTGCCTGTCGAAGTGCAGTTTTCACCGGTTTATGCTGCTGAAACCGGAGATTATAACGCTGATGGCAAACCCGATATCCTCCTGGGTGGTAATCTTTACAATGTGAAACCGGAGGTGGGCCGTTATGATGCCAGTTATGGATCATTCTTAATGGGTGACGGAAGAGGAGGGTTTAAAAACATCCCGGTAAAATCATCTGGATTTCGTCTCGACGGAGAGATCAGAGATTTCAAGGAGGTGAGTACTTCAGACGGTAAATTGCTGGTTGTTGCACGCAGTAACGATGCGTTACAGGTCTTTAAAATTTCAAACCGGTGAATCACCATAATGAAAAAATCAGGCTTAATTTTGCTTGTATCTTTATTGGTTTTTTCCTGTAAATCCGGGGAAAAAGATCATTTGTTTTCTCTGATGCCTCCTTCATCCACACATGTCGACTTTATAAACGAGCTGACAGAAACAGAGCAATCAAATATCATAGAATATCTTTATTTCAACAACGGAGCAGGTGTTGCTGCAGGAGATATCAATAACGATGGACTGATTGATCTTTATTTCACTTCAAATCAACAATCCAATAAATTATACCTGAACAAGGGAAATCTAAGATTCGAGGACATCACTGATACAGCAGGAGTTGCAGGAACTGGTGACTGGAAAACCGGTGTAACAATGGCAGATGTGAATGGAGATGGGTTTCTTGATATTTATGTTTGCCAGGTCGGAAATTATAAGAGCTATCATGGGAGAAACCAATTATTCATTAATCAGGGGAACCTGACTTTCAAAGAAGCTGCCGACGATTACGGACTTGATTTTAAGGGTTTTTCGACACAGGCAGCCTTCTTTGACTTCGATATGGATGGCGATCTTGATATGTACCTTCTTAACCATTCCGTACATACTTCACGCAGTTATGGTTATGCTTCGTTACGCTTTGAACAGGATTCTCTGGCTGGCGACAGATTATTCAGAAATGATGAGGCCGATGGAAAATGCTTCTTCCGGGATATTACCCGCCAGGCCGGGATATATAGTAGTCAGATCGGGTATGGCCTGGGAGTAAATATCTGTGACATAAACAATGATGGATTTCCGGATATTTATGTATCGAATGATTTCCATGAAAATGATTATTTGTATATCAACAACGGTAATGGAACTTTTTCTGAACGGCTGACAGAGTTTATTGCTCATACAAGCAGATCATCGATGGGTAATGATGTAGGAGATATCAACAATGACGGCCTTTTGGATGTGATGGTTCTGGATATGATGCCGGATGAGGAAAAAATAAGAAAACAATCAGGAGGAGAAGATGACTATGAGCTCTTTGATTTAAAACGGCAATATGGCTACAATAACCAGTTTGTACGTAATACTCTGCAGCTTAATCTGGGAGGAGGATTGTTCAGTGAAATAGGATTGCTGGCCGGAGTTTATGCCACTGACTGGAGCTGGTCACCGCTGTTTTGTGATGTGGATAATGATGGCTGGAAAGATCTTTTCATTACCAACGGAATATACCGGAGGGCCAATGACCTGGATTATGTTAAATTTCTGACAGGGGGGAATAGGTACGTTCCTTCGCAGGATAATAGTGATGTTCCGGACAGGGTCCTGTACGAGAAGATGCCTCTGTATCCGAATGTCAATTATCTCTTTAAAAACAATGGCGATCTTACGTTTTCTAATATGGCCTATGAATGGGGCTTTAAAGATCGATCTTTTTCTAATGGATCAACTTATGCTGATCTTGATAATGACGGAGATCTGGATCTTATTGTAAATAATATAAACGATAACGCATTTATTTTCAGAAATAATTCTTCATCAAAGTCAAAAAACCATTTCCTATCCGTGATACTTAAAGGACAAGGATTGAATACCAGAGGTATAGGTGCCAGAGTTACATTATTCTATAATGGTCAAGAACAGGTTGCCGAGCAATTTCTTACCAGGGGATTTTTATCTTCAACATCCGAAGTGTTGCATTTTGGGACAGGAGCTGTAAAACTGATTGATTCAATAGTAGTACGCTGGCCTGACCTTTCTGAACAAACCATAAGAAATGTTGAAGCTGATAAGTTTATCACACTTGAAATGATAAGTGCCTCAAAACCAGTTAGAACAAATATAGATAATGGAGAAAAACCGAAGTTTTTTTCCCGGGCTTCTATCCCGGGTCTTGAGTTCAGGCACAGAGAAGACAGTTATGTTGACTTTTACCGTGAACGCTTGATTCCTCATAGTCTGACCGCAGAGGGTCCTCCACTTGCTGTTGGTGATATAAACGGTGACGGATTGGAAGATTTGTTTGCAGGTGGAGCTAAAGGGCAGAAATCTGAAATCTTCATTCAGCAAAATGATGGTAATTTCAAATCTTCAGATGTACCACTTTTTAAAGAGCTACATTATACAGATGATGTGGATGCAGCTTTTTTTGATGCTGATGGAGATGGCGATATGGATCTTTATATTGTAAGGGGAGGCAATGAAGTGCCTGTCGGAAATCCTTTGCTGATTGACCTGTTGCTCATAAACGATGGAAAAGGAGGATTTAATAAGAGCGAAAAAGGATCTCTGCCTTTTATGTCTCATAATGGCTCCTGCGTAAGGCCGGGTGACTTTGACGGTGATGGTGATATAGATCTTTTTGTGGGTTCGAGATCTGTTCCTGGCGCCTATGGATTGTCACCTGATCAGTATCTTCTTGAAAATGATGGAACAGGTCATTTTAAGGATGTAACAGAAAGCAGAATGAGCGCCGTAAGAAATGCCGGGATGGTTACCGACGCCTGTTGGATGGATTATGACCAGGATGGTGACCTGGATCTGGTTGTAGCCGGAGAATGGATGAAGGTAAGTATATACAGGAATGATGAGGGCCATTTTATTGATGTAACTTCTACTGCCGGTCTTGATGAAACCTCCGGATGGTGGTACTGCATCCATGCTGCCGATGTTGATCAGGACGGAGACGATGATTTAATAGTTGGAAATCTGGGTCTTAATTCGTTGCTAAAAGCTTCAATTAAAGAGCCTGTTGAAATGTACCTGAATGATTTTGATAACAATGGATTGCTTGACCAATTGATCTGTTCCTATCAAAACGGTATCAGTTACCCCATTGCCTCTCTGGATGAGCTGGCCAGTCAGATAACCGGTTTTAATAAAAAATATCCCAATTATTCTGATTTTGGAGGTAATACTGTAAAAGACATATTTGATAAGAATACATTGGAAAAATCTATCTTAAAAAAAGCAGTATTATTTGAAAGTTGTATTTTCCTGAATAATGGAGATGGAACTTTCAAAACCAGTAAACTTCCGATAGAAGCACAGTTCTCCCCTGTTCGTGATTTAATGGTTCAGGATTTTAACCACGACGGCATTAATGACCTTCTTTTTGTCGGTAACAATTATCTGGTCAGGCCTTCTTATGGCAGGTATGATGCAAGTTACGGCTGGTTCTTAGCAGGGGAACCAAACAATAGTTATAAAACCATAATGCCTGTGAAAAGTGGTTTCACACTTAAAGGAGATGCAAGAAGAATCCTTTCAATTGAGGTATTGGGTGAACAGTATCTGGTAGCTGCAGTAAATAATGGAGATCTGCAAGTATTCAAATCTTTTGCTCAACAATAAATTGTATCAGGTCAATCAGATCTTCATGTCACCCCATCCTTTTCTGTACTCTCTTCTGACAAATTGATTGGCTTGTTCAAAATTGGTTATTCTCATATTCTCCCCATCCCATTTATAACTGATGTAACGGCCAGGGAAAATGTATCCTTCCATATTGCCATAAACAGGATCTGTGCGTTTTATCTTTTCACGGATATTGAAACTTCTCAGGAGCAGGTTGCCCATCAGAACGGTTTCAGTCAGAGGACCGGCATAGCCGACAAACGGAGAATCAACCTCAGCGTTTCCATAACCTGCAATACAGGCATCAATCCACTGCCACCAGTGACCATCCATGTCTCCCTCTACCCTTGGATATTTTTTCGGAACATTGATCTCTTTATTTCTTGAAAGTGGAAGCAAAACCGGATTACGACCACCCCAGCCACAGGCCACTTTTCCCTTGGTCCCGATAAAAAGAGTACCCCCTTCATAATCATTAAGTCCCGGCCAATCTGCCATTACATTATTCATATTAAGATCCGGTTCTATTTCATATGGGCGTTCCGGGGTTATCCCGCCGTCCATCCAGTAGAGATCAAGGTCTTTACCATTTTTTAACCGGTATCTGAAGCGTACAGAACTTGATACTGGTCCGCTTTCGGGATATATGCCTTCAATGAAAATGCCACTGTAAACAGTGCTTGCGCTGCAGGATACTTCGGTTGGATACCCAAGACCCAGCAATTTAAACGGTGGTCCCATAATATGACATCCCATATCGCCAAGCGCTCCGGTACCAAACCGCCACCAGCCACGCCAGTTGAAAGGAACCAGATTATCAATATATTCCGTTTCTTCAGCAGTACCCAGCCAGAGATCCCATTTTAATTCAGACGGAACTGCAGGGCGGGCATCAGGCCAGGGAATTCCCTGCGGCCACACCGGCCGGTCAGTCCAGCAATAGACTTTTTCAATCTCTCCAAGGACATCGGCTTCAATCCATTCCCTTAAAGTGCGCATTCCCTCACATGAAGCCCCCTGGTCCCCCATTTGAGTAACAACCTTATATTTTTCAGATGCTTCTGTCAGGATACGAGCCTCATAGATATCGTGAGTCAATGGCTTTTGAAGGTACAGATGTTTTTTCAGCTGCATGGCGCCAAGACCTACAATGGCATGATTATGATCTGGAATAGCTACTGACACTGCATCAAAGTTCTTGCTTTCCTTGTCGAACATTTCCCTCCAGTCATAATAAAACTTAGCTTTCGGAAACTCTTTTCTTTTAGAAGCAGCCTGCCTATCATCAACATCGCAGAGGAAAGCAATTTCTGCATTTTTTTTAGGTGCAATTGCGTAATGACGGATGTCATCGCTCCCTTCCCCTCCGCATCCAACTGCTGCTATAAGCAATTTATCGCTTGGCGCGACATGCCCGCATCCGCTTACCACGAAGCTCGGGACTATTGTAATGGCTGCTGCTCCAGATGCTGCTGTTATAACAAACTTTCGTCTGGAGATTTCTCCCGGATTCTTTGACTCTTTTTTAATCGTTTTCATTTTATTATTCTTATTATGTCAGACAATAATGAATTATAAGCTATTTAGTTCTTTTTTTGAGAGAGGCTTCACAGCAATTTCTTTAAAGAAGACAACATCTTTATCACCATGATTTTGAATACCTATAAATCCAGAATCCGGTCGTGGACCACGGAAAGGTTCAAAATCAAATTTACGATCAGGTACCGGATCCCCTTCCTTAAAGTCAGTCACTTTTGTACCGTTCAGATAAACAATGGTACGGGAACCAGCGAGGGTAATCTCCATGGTATTCCATTCAGGCCCTGGTTTTCCGGTTTTAGCTAATGGCTTTGTCAGTGAATAGAGAGTGCCTGTGTAGTGATATTCATCTTCGTCAGATAGTTCAGGTTTATTGTCAATCTGAACTTCAAAGCCGTAATGAACAGGCATCCATTCCTCACGGGGTTCGATAGGCATCCGTATAAAAACTCCTGAATTACTGTTTTCATCACGCATCCTGAAAACCACCCGGATCATACAATTCCCGAATTTCTCTCCGGGCCAGTATATCAGGCCCATACCACCGTGTGACTTTATCAAGCCATCTTCCACATATTGCTCTCCCGGGCCAGCGTGTTTCCAGCCGGTCAGATCCTTCCCGTTAAACAGCTGCCGCCATTCTGAACGATCTGAAACAAATGCTGACAGGCTTAAAATCATAAGAAACAATATGCCTCCAACAAGATTTTTAATCAATAAAGCTTTCCTGGATGTTATCTCCGAAATACTTCTTTTCAGTGCAGTTTTTATTTTTTTCATAGTACTTATGTTTTGATTATTTTGAAATTGCAACACCAACATAGGAATCTGCCGTACCATAATAAAGAAACCATTTTGATTTAAAATACACAAGCCCTTCAGCAAAAGTAGTTCCCGCCGAATATTGTCCGGAAACCTCATGGGGTAAGGTAGGTTTTAACAAACAAGTATCGGTACGATAGATTACTTTTTCAAGATTATTAGTATTAAAAACAACTTTCCCCACTGAATACGTAGATTCAGGCAGAGACTTATCGGCATTTTCTCCTTCGGTATTTTTACCATTATAAAATAATACAACCCCTTCATTGGTTATTAATGCCGGAGGGCCGCATTCTACAAGATCACTATCAAATTTTCTTGTTCGCGGTTCAATTAGTTTCTTAAGCTCTCCCTTTTCATCCAGTAAAGGGGTCCAGTCAATGAAGTTATCTGACCAAGCAAGGTTGATAAAACGCTCTCCCCAATACATCCAGTATTTTCCATTTATTTGTGCAACAACCTGTCGGCCATTTTCCATTTTAGTAACTATAGAGCCCGATTTTGACCATGTGTCTAAAAATTTTCCATTGTATGCTTTTGCAAATGCAGGTCCTTTCTTTTCCCAGACAATCAGATCCTTTGAAAATGCTACACTTAGACGGGCAATCTTATAATTCCAGGAGGTATAAGTTAAAACATATAAGGAATCGCTGGTTTGAACAATTCTGGGATCTTCACATCCTCCCGGAAAATCGTATATCATATATTCACTGGAATCCGGATATAAAACAGGCGTAGGGTATTTGGTGAAATGTATCCCATCATCGCTATACGCCAAACCAATTCTGGAAGTTCGTCCGCCCAGATTGGCAATAGGATTATCCTCACATCGTATAAGCAAATATACTTTATTGTCCCTGACAATGGCGGCAGGATTAAAAACATCAGCTTTTTGCCATTTCACCACCTCTTTCTTAACCGGATCGACAAAACTGAAAGATGAATCTGCCTGGATTATCGGATTTTCTTTGGGTTTATAAAATGATCTGAAATTCCATTCCTCCGATGGTATTGATTGACATCCGATAAAAATTAGGAAAATCATGAAATACGATATTTTTTTCATAGTTATATTTTTTTGTCTGTAAATGATTCAAGGTTCCATCCCTGTATAACCTCGGTGTGTAAATTGAAAGTGAATAGTCTATAAGTAAAGGTACAAATTTAAGGTGTGGTTTTAGAATAAATTTAAGTTACAAAGAATATAAAATGATAGAGACAGAAATAATATTTCTTCCTGCTGATCTCATTTCAGTTCCAGGATCATTGCTGTCTTTGGACCTACCCTGAATGATGTGAGGTCATCCACAGTTTTGCCTGTGATAACATCATAACCTTTTGTGAAGCCTGCCATGGCCTCGGCATATCTGTCTTTGTTTATGGTAACTGAATTCTTTTCATTGTTATTCAGAATAACCATCACACTTTCATTTTTATTATACCTGAAATATACATAAAGCCCGTTCTCAGGAATGTAATGCTTCAGCTTACCTGTATGGATAACCTCTTTGTCTTTTCTCCATTTGAGCAGCTTACCAGTAAAATCGAAAGCATCTTTCTCGGTCGTTGTCAGCCCGTTTCCGGTAAACGCATTCTTATTATCACCCGGCCATCCGCCAGGGAAATCCCCTCTCAGATATCCATCACCGCGATTTTTATCGCCTTCCATAACTATCTCTGTGCCATAGTAAAACTGAGGAATCCCCCTGGTGGTCAGGATAAATGAAAGGGCCATTTTGTAAATATCAAGCCTCATACCGGTTTCGGTAAAGAATCTTGTCATATCGTGGTTATCCAGGAAGATCACATTGCGGAAAGGATCTGGATAGAGGAAATCCTGTGAAAGTATATTGTACAATCTGGCTAATCCGTCCGTCCAGTTATCAGGCTCATTAAATGCTCTATGGGTAGCCAGTGACAGAGGGAAATCGGTTACAGACGGAAGGTTAGACTGGTAACCATCACTGTTTACTTTGTCAAGTGCCCAGTAAGCAGTCATTGCTTCCTGCTGGTACCATACCTCTCCAACGATAAAGAATCCCGGGAACTCGTCAGTGATACTTTTGGCCCATCTTGACATCATGTTCTTTTCAGGATAAGGATAGGTATCCATCCTTATACCGTCAATACCGAAGTAAGCGATCCACCAGAGGCTGTTCTGGATAAGGTAGGTTTCAACAAGCGGATTGCTTTGGTTAAGGTCGGGCATGGTATTGTCAAACCACCCTTTCTCCGACAGGTCAGCATCGCTCTTTGCTGCATAAGGATCCATGTTGGTCGACACCCTGTAATTGGTGCGGGTGAATGTGCTGAACTGATGGATCCAGTCTTCCGAGGGCAGATCTTTCATCCACCAGTGTCCTGATCCTATATGGTTACATATCATATCCATAATCAGTTTCATATCCGTATCATGTGCTTTTGATACCAGATTTTTAAAATCCTCATTGCTTCCGTATCGCGGATCAACGCAGTAAAGGTCAGTTATTGAATATCCATGATAAGAGTAAGCAGTCTGATTATTCTCCAGGAACGGATTAAGCCATATTCCGGTAACTCCAAGATCCTTAATATAATCAAGATGATCAGATATGCCTTTCAGGTCTCCTCCGTGGCGGCCGTTGGGATTGGCCCTGCTGACTTTTTCCAGCATGGCATCGACATTGTCATTTGATGGATCACCATTGGCAAAACGATCGGGCATTAGCAGGTAAATTACATCTGATGTGTTGAAACCTTTTGCCGGCTCCGCCGGATGTCCCAGGAGAGGATAATTATGCACCAGCTTCTGTTTGCCCTGTGTGAAAGTCAGTTTAACACTTCCGGGAACTGCACTGCTGCTGATATCAAGGTTGACAAAAAGGTAGTTTGGATTTCCGGTCTTGACCAATTTAGTGACTTTAACACCGGGATAATCAGCAATCACATCAAATGAGCCGATCTCCTTCCCATAGACCATCAACTGTAAACCTGTGTCTTTCATTCCGGTGAACCATGAAGGAGGTTCAACACGCTCAATCTTCTGAGCAGACAATGCTGTACTGATCATTGCAGCGACCAGGGTTAGCCTGATGAATCTTTGAGTTCTTTTCATTATAATAATATTTGAACAACGTAGTAATCTACCCCCCATCCCTGAACTGCATGTACCCATCCCCCAACCCCCTTCCCTGCTACGCAAGGAAGGGGGCTATGTGGCTGATTATTAATTTATTCCCCCTCCTTACGCAGTAGGGAGGGGGCTAGGGGGTGGGTACGTGCCGTTATTTCACATAAACTCTATATCCCCACGGATCAAGTGTATATTTTACACTTAATGGCAGGGAAACTTTTTCCCCGGCATAATAATCCGTGTATTCACCTTCAATCCCTTTAAGCACAGGCTTGAATGAGACGCTCTTTTTTGTAAGGTTAAGAAAGACTACCACTCTGTTCTCATCCTTCTCCCTGTAAAAAGCAAGTACCTTGTTTTTATTGTCGGTTTTAATTGTAACCATTTGCCCTCCCGATTCTCCGTTCCAGAGAGCTTTATTATTTTTTTTCAGCTTTATCAGGCTGGTATAAAATGGAGTTAGATCGCATGCATCCCATTCAATTGTATCCCTTACAAAGAATTTAAGCTTCTTATCAAGGCAGGTCTCCTGGCCGCTGTAGATGAGAGGCACTCCCGGGGCCGTAAAAATAAGGTTTGCAAAAACTTTCTGTGCATCGCCCATCAGGGAATCAATTGTTCCGGCCCATGAGTTCTCGTCATGATTGGTCAGGAACATAAGCCGGTAAACTTTTTGCGGGTAAACAGCCTGTTCCCTCTTAAAGTATTTCATTATGGCATTTGCACTGTCTTTTCCCTGAGCCACACTGTTCATCATGTGATGAAGCTCCCATGCATAATTCATGTCAAATCCCTTCTCCATGAAAAAACCCGGACCTTCGTGTTCGGCCAGCATCAATACCGGCTTGATTGCACTCAGCTCTGCTTTTGCCCTTTCCCAGAATTCTTTGGGGGTATTATGCGGATGGTCGACTCGGAATCCGTCAACTCCCAGGTTAACCCAGAACTTCATTGCATCAATCATATAATCCTGAAGCCCTTTCTGTGACCAGTCAAGCTGAATTACATCAGTCCAGTCGGTGCCGATGGGAGGAGTAAATTTACCATTTGAATCCTTTGCATACCAATCAGGGTGATCAATTGTAAGCTGGTTATCCCATGAAGTATGATTGGGCACCCAGTCGAGCAGTACATACATTCCCAGCTCGTGGGTCTTGTCAATAACATCCTTTAAATCGTCAACCGTTCCAAATTCCGGGTTAACATCCATGAAATCCTTTACTGAATAATAGCTGCCAAGCTCGCCTTTCCTGTTTACAACTCCGATAGGGAAAGTCGGCATAAACCAGAGAACATCAATTCCGAGGGACTTAAGTCTCGGGAGGTGTTCCGCAAATGCCGCAAATGTTCCTTCATTGGTGTATTGTCTTACATTTACCTCATACATCACTATATCTTTGGTCCAGTCCGGGTGAACGACTTCAGAGGTGAATGGCTTGAGCTCCTTCTTCTTACCAAAGAACGAACATCCGCCAATGCCGAGTGCCAATACCATAAAAACAGTTAACAGGCCAACAATTACTTTTTCCATGATCTTTATGATTGAATTATTTTTTTACTATTTGGACTTCTTTCTTTTCCCTGCCGGCAACCTCATATTCATTTCCGAAACTAATGATTTTAAGGGCTTCAGGTGACAGGTTTCTTATAATTATTGTCCTGTGATTCACCTTTATCTCAAAAAGGATTCCCCTGAACCTTGCATGGTATGAATATGACTTCCACTTGTCCGGTATAAGCGGATTGATAACGATCTTGCTGTCTGTTATTCTCATTCCTGCAAATCCTTCGACAATAGCCAGCCATGTTCCGGCCATGCTTGTTATATGCAGACCGTCAGCAACCTCATTATTATAATCATCGAGGTCAAGCCTGGCCGTCCTGAGATAAAGTTCATACGCTTTTTTAATATTCCCGATCCTCGATGCAAGAATTGAATGTATACAGGCTGACAGGGATGATTCATGAACGGTCATTGGTTCATAGAAATCAAAATTTCGCTTTATTGTTTTAGTATCATACTGGTCTTCAAATACATATAAGCCATGGAGCACATCAGCCTGTTTGATGTAGCAGGAACGTAGTATTCTGTCCCATGACCAGTGCTGATTTATCGGGCGCTCATCTGCAGGTAATTTTTCTGCTGGTATAAGTTCCTTATCAAGGAATCCATCCTGCTGTAGGAAGACTTTCTGTACATCATCATAGGGCAGGTGCATATTCTTTATTATATCCCGCCAGAGGCTTGTTTCTTTTGTGAAATTGAGATCTGCCTTTTTGACTACTTTATTATACTTATCCTTATTTTCTTCCCTGACTTGTTCCAGGTTTTTGATTGTATATGACAATGTCCATACAGCCAGTGTGTTGGTGTACCAGTTGTTGTTGACATTATTTTCATATTCATTCGGTCCGGTAACTCCGAGGATCACATATTTCTTTTTATCCTCCGACCATGTTGCTCTCTGGCTCCAGAAACGGGATATGGCAATCAGGACTTCAAGTCCGTAATCAGCTATATAATTCTTGTCACCGGTATGCCTGATGTAGTTATGAATTGCATATGCGATTGCCCCGTTACGGTGGATCTCCTCGAAAGTTATTTCCCATTCATTATGACACTCTTCTCCGTTCATTGTAACCATCGGATAAAGGGCTGCTCCGTTCTTAAAACCAAGCTTCTTTGCATTTTCAATGCTGCGTGGTAAATGCTTATACCTGTACAGCAGCAAATTCCTGACAACCTTCTGATCGGCAGTCTTCAGGAAGAAAGGAAGCGCAAAAGCTTCAGTATCCCAGTATGTGCTTCCGCCGTATTTTTCGCCTGTAAATCCTTTTGGTCCTATATTCAGTCTTTCATCCTTTCCCGTGTAAGTCTGGTTCAGGTGAAAAATATTGAATCTTATTGCCTGCTGGGCTGCAATATCTCCTTCAATCACAACATCCGAGGCTGACCATATTCTTTCCCATTCATGTTTGTGATCCGCAAACAGTTTTTCATAACCTTTCGATGATGATTCCTTAAGCCGCTTCTTCACATCATTCATCAGGTCTCCCTTAGGACTATTCAGGGACGAAAGAACTGAAACATATTTGATAACTGTCAGGTCATCACCGGGTTTGATCTTTTCCTTAAAAGAATTGGCTACGTACTTTTCACGGTTAGTAAGGATCGGTTTTACAGAAAGGACTTTTTTGTTTCTAAGGATTTGATAGCACATTCCTGTTGCAACATGGAAATCGGTCTTCATCGTTCTGGATATGATCATCCCCGTTCCTTCTGTTACTTCCCTTCCAACTTCTTTCCAGAATTTTTTGCCGTAATTGGCATCTTCATTCCTTACATCGGAATTAATATAAAGATTAAAACCTACAATACCTTCAAAATCAACCGATCTTACTGAATATCTGATAACACCGGTATCGGGCTCTGACATGCTGACGAACCTCCTGGAATTAAATTCAAGAGTTTTGTTTCCCGATACAGCTATTCTGAAAATCCTGTCAATATATCCTTCTTTCATGTTGAGCACTCTTCTGAAAGAGGTGAGCTTTGAGGTTGCAAGATCGACGGGTTTCCCGTTAACTGAGATATCTATACCTATCCATTTTGGCGCATTCAGGACTTTCGCAAAATATTCTGGATAACCGTTTTTCCACCAGCCGACACGGGTTTTATCAGGATAATAAACACCGGCAATATAGCTTCCCTGGAGGCTGTCACCTGAATATTGCTCTTCAAAATTTGCTCTCTGTCCCATATAACCATTCCCTATCGAAAATATGCTTTCCGATTCCCTGTTGAATTCAGGGTGGAATCCCTCCTCTATTATGAGCCATTCATCCTTTTTATAACAGCTGTTCATGTCCGGCCTTTCTTTAAATTTCTTTGAGTTTCTTCAGGTTCATTTCATCTAATCCTGAAATTATATAATGAGCTTTGGCAAGTACTTTTCGTGATCCGATACCCACACATATCATCCCAGCGTTAATTGCAGCCTGCACCCCTGCCACTGCATCTTCGAAAACAACACAATGTTCAGGTTTCACTTTTATCATTCCGGCGGCAACAATAAAAACCTCGGGATTGGGTTTCGCCCTGCTTACAATATTACCATCAACTACTGCATCAAACATTTTCTCCATACCTACTCTCTTAAGTATCAGAGGCGTGTTTTTGCTTGCTGATCCCAATGCTGTTTTTATTCCCGCTCCCTTCAGCTCATTAATGAATTTTATGCTTCCTGAGAGTATCTCATCAGGAGTCATTTTACTTATATAATCTATATACCATTCGTTTTTCAGGCGTGCATATTTTTCTTTCAATTCCTTATTCAGCTTTCTTTTGCCTATCGCAAGGATTATTTCAAGCGAATCCATACGGCTGACACCCTTAAGCCTTTCGTTATCCTCCAAAGTGAAATTTACATCCAGATGGTCAGCAAGTCTTTTCCATGCCAGATAATGGTATTTTGCTGTATCAACTATAACCCCGTCAAGATCAAAAATGCAGCCTTTTATTTCCATTATTTTCTCTTGTCGTCAACGTCTTTTACAAATTTCACCATTATGGCTGCAACTATCATAGATATACCGCCCGTAATAAGTGCATTCATGGTATTCCCGTCAAAAAGGTGTTTGACCATGCTGCCGAGAATGCTTGCGGCAAGTATCTGGGGTATTACAATGAAGAAGTTGAAAATGCCCATATAAATACCCATCTTGTTCTGCGGCAGAGCGCCGGTGAGCATGGCGTAAGGCATAGAAAGAATGCTTGCCCATGCGACTCCTATCCCTGCCATGGGAAGGATCAGCAGCCAGGGATTGCCGATAAGGCTTATTGATATAAGGCTGATACCGCCGACCACAAGACATATTGAGTGTGTGATCTTCCTGCTTGTTATCCTTGCCAGTACTGGCAGGAGAAAAGCGACAAGAGCAGCTACTCCGTTATAAATTCCGAAGAGCACACCAACCCAGTTGGCACCTTTATTATATTCCAGCGATGTCGTGTCGGAAGTATCGTAAATATTTGATGTTACAGCGGATGTAGTATAAATCCACATCGAAAAAAGTGCGAACCATGTAAAGAACTGTACCAGTGCCAGCTGACTCATTGTGGAAGGCATGTTTCTAAGATCAATAAGAATTGAATTAAGCCCGTTTTCCCCTTTGCCTGAGGTCTGCAGAATGCCTGCAATTAACTGGAGAAGGCCGAAAAAAGATATGCCACCGGTAATGATATACAGTTCCTTTTCCAGATTGGTTTTTGACAGTATAAATGTCAGGATCAGGCCAGCTCCCAGCCATATTAAACCCGGAGCATAGAAATTAGTTTTTCTTTCTGTCTTCAGCCCTGTGCCATGAGTCGTGAGCCCTGAGTCCTCTTTTTCTCCCCTTGCAATCTGCTCACCTTCTTCAAATTCAGCAAGCTCCTCCGGAGAGTATTCCTTTGTTCTCAGGATTGTCCACAAAACTGCAAGGAAGAAGACTGTCGCTCCAATGTAAAAGGAGAGCTTGACATTCATTGGGATCAGCTTCCCCGGGGAGGGTTCTGTCGGTACGTTAAACCAGTTAGTAAGTATATATGGTAGAAATGATGCTACAACTGCCCCTGTGCCTATGAAAAAGCTTTGCATGGCAAAACCTCTTGTTCTTTGTTCCGATGATAGCATGTCACCCACGAAAGCCCTGAACGGTTCCATCGATATATTTATTGAAGCATCCATGATCCATAGGGTTCCTGCGGCAACCCAGAGTGCAGGTGAATTCGGCATTAGCAACAGGGCAAGTGAAGCCAGGATGGCCCCTGTCAGAAAATATGGACGGCGACGGCCCAGACGGTTCCATGTCCTGTCGCTCATATGGCCTATGATCGGCTGCATTATCAGCCCTGTAACAGGTGCGGCAACCCAGAGTATCGGAATATCGTCCACCTTTGCTCCAAGAGTTTCAAAGATGCGGCTTACATTTGCATTCTGCAGAGCAAAGCCAAACTGGATCCCTAAGAATCCGAAGCTCATGTTCCAGATCTGCCAGAAGGATAATTTTGGTTTGGTCCTTTTCATAAATAATGAATATGTTTTTCAGAAAATTTATCGAAAAAGTATAAGAATCCTATTCAAAAATAGGAAAAATGATTGTTAAAAAACTGCGTATGTTATTTATTTTCACTGAGATTCGCCGATTTTCGGGTAAAAAATCAGTACGACTTTGTTTCAAACGTTTTCTGAAAAAATAAAAAAATCAACAGGGATTGAAAAATGTTTACTGGACCAGGGTAAACTTAAGGCTAAACCCGAAATTTGTGTTAGATGTGGGGAAGGTGTTTGCCACAAATGGATTATTCATGGTGTGGTCGGCAAAGATCTGAAGGTTAAACCTGTCACTTAAGACATAATCTGCCGTCAGCCCCGCAGTAAAGACCCTTTGTCCTGCGACAGGCTGATTTACATCCTCAACCAGCTTTCTTGCCAGAGTCTTGTTGTCACGGATTGAAAGATCAAACCGCAGGTTAAGGTCGCTCTTCAGCACCTTCTGTCCGCCCCCGGTTTTGAGCACGATCTGCACTTCGTCAAACCTGTATCCGGCTCCGAAAACAAGCTCATTGGTACGTGCATCGGCTATCTGGTTGCTTGTCATGTTGAGCGAGATGGTACGTGATTTTTTCCATTCAAACCGGGTTGTCAGGCTGTTTATCCAGTTCATGTCGATATTTATCAGCGGGCTGAACTGTTCATTCAGCGTCACAACATTGATTTCGTATTCCTGGATGAAGTTGTCCTGAAGGTCTCTGATGGAGTTAATACCGTTTATATCTTCCATATAGCTGAGGTTCGTGGTATAGCTCCCTATCTGGAAAGTGCTTCTGTACTGATGTGAGAGATTTACTGACCTGAAAACCTTCTGTATGAATTCAAATTTCGATAATCCGTCAAATGTCAGCCTCCAGTTTGGCATCATCCGCAGCGCAGAAGGGAAGGTTTCCATGGTCACCTTATTCGGATCAGTTTTGGTATAGGCTGCAAGGAATGCAGGTATCATTACCTCGCGTGAGGTTTTTCCATATCCGCTCTTATAGGGCCCTTCGATAGGCTCTCCTGTAAACGGGTTAATATCAGGATTATAACCCGGATCTGATTTGGATCTTTCCGAAGCTCTTCTTCCGGAAATAATTACCAGGTTTTCCTTGAAAGCTTCAAAAGTAGGAGAAACATAATTATTCTTTGCCGATATCTTTTCAAATGCAGTACCCCATGAAATAACTGAAATAGAGAAATTCCCGTTAACTATCATGTTGCGGGTGCTGTCCGGGAAATTGCCGTTCATATCCGCAATATAATATGCACTCACCCCTTCAAGGAATCTCCGGTCGGCATTAACATCAATCCTCATGCCGGGGAAGGGCTCAATCATGCTCCTGGCAGAAAGATCATACTTGTTATTGTAATTTGCCGGAGTATTGAGAAGGGTGTCTTTTGAAAGCCAGCCATTGGATGCTGCCCTGTCAAAGAAATTTTTGTCGTTGTAACCAAGTATGAATGGCCAGCCCGGCGCCAGGATACTATTGTTTTTCGATAATCCCAGGTATTTTGTTTCAGGCATATAACCCGGAAGGAATTGTCCCTGTGATGATGTTAATGTCAGGCTTACAGATCTTACCCCAAGAAGGGCTCTCACCATATATTCACCCGCTATACTTAATGGATTCCGTTTTACCGGGACCCTTCCCTCAATCAGTACCTGTGCACCGTCAACCTGCTCTGCCGCTGCAAAGTTTATCTTGTCGCTGTTCACAATATCAACTTTGCCCTTTACTTCCTCTCCGGTCTTTTTAACGATCCTGACTTTTACGTCGGTAGTGCCAAGGTTATGAATAATCCCCTTGACTGCATTTGTCCTGAAATTGACATTATTCCTCGTGTAGTTCACTGTCTTGTATTCAGGTTTCATCCGTTGCGCCGCATCCGGACGTGTATTGTTCTCAATCTTTTTAAGGAATTTCGATTTGCCATAGAGTGTCGAGAGGTTTGCCATGGCAGTGAACGATAGCTCATTATGGTTCTTTATTGAATTGCCGATGTTTATATTCATGCTGTCAGGGAAAAGCGGCCCTGCCAGCCAGGTATAATCCGAACCGAAACGGGCATTCGCATTTATCCAGGAAAGAAGAGGCAGCTTATTGACCGGGATGGTATACGTTGCATTAATAAAATGATTATAGGAGGTCGTCCTTCCGAAATTCAACAGGTTTGTCATTACAGAATCACGCCAGAAATCATACTGATTGCCGTATCTTTCTCTGTCAACCCCGCCTGTTGGTTCATCGATTCTTGCAAGATTTGTTGCAGTGAAGTCAACCTTCAGCTGACGTGTGATATCATACTTGAAATCGTACATTCTTGTCCATTCAAAATCCTTTCTATACGTTGGAGTAATGCGCAGATAAGGATTATTTATATTTCTGGCCTTCACCTCGTTATAATAACGTGAAAGATCTGTTCTGAAAGAGATGCTTTTAGGGAAGAGATAGAAATTGAAATCCTTTATGAGCCGGAAAATGGATCCATTAAGGAATTTCACACTCTTAAAAGGAGCTATATTTTCAGGTTGAGCCTGGTAGTCATAATTCAGCCCACCCCTGTAATTCTTTTCAAGGTCTATTTCAGTTTTGATATTGCTGCTGTAAATTTCATTATAGGTATAGTTGACGCTCAGGTTTGCAGGATCCCAGGCATGGGGCTTTTCTCCCCGTTTCGTAATTCCCGCATTGCTTATAGTGATGGTTTTTCTTCTCGCAAAATCTTCTGAAATGGCTTTTATTGAATCCCTTGCCGTCTGGTCCTCGGCATTCCGTAAAGCATCTTCAAGAGGTATGTCAGGATCCAGGGGATTGTACTGGGGCCTGATTCTTGTTTCGGAATAACCAACATAGACAGGAAGCCTTATACCTGCTTTATCAGAAAAGAATTTCCCAAGCTCAAGAGTTGATGAAAGATCATATTTCATAACCTGTTCCTTGCTTCGCTCATTCACTTTCTTTTCTATGCTTCCCCAACCCGGAGTGCTTGACTGTCCAACCACGTCAACGGTACCAAGGTCAGCCAGGCGGGCCTGTAAATGTGCATTTGCTGCCCAGCCGCCGTTCTCAACGAAATCATTAAGACGAAGCTCATTGACCCAGACCTCTCCCCACTTGGGTTGTCCGTCATCAATCACTGGATTCCTCGTCTTAATGGGATTCCTGATCCCGACCATTATGACTTTTACGTTGCTCAGATTAGGGTTACCTGAAATTGATATCCTGTGCCCTTGATATGCATAAACAAAAACATCTGATATGCTCAGGGATGATCCTGCCTCCTGCATCTTCCTGTTTCGTGCCTGTTTGGCATCCTGGAATACCGACAGATCAATGTTGAAGCTGTTTTCCTCAGGCCATACCATCTCCCTTTCTGAATCGATCTTGTTGTCATAATGTCGTGGAGATGTAAGCTTTAGAGGGATCTCATATTCATAGAAGTTGCTTTTGTAATCCGATCCTATCCTTATGAAGGCTGTAAGTTCGCCATCCTGCAGAGGCTGTCCAATGAGCGCTTCGGCATGAACCTCCATCCTGAGGCGCCTGTATTGCCTTATGTCAAGACTTACATTTTTAAAAGCTGCCCGGGCATCACCATCTTCAAGATTCTGAACCTTAAGAACCATTGACTGTTCATTAAGCTGCCTCAGCTGAGGATTGGAAGGATCCGTAACTCTGTCAAATCCCGGGGGAAGAACATAGTTTACAGGCTCCTTGCCCGAGTTTTCCTCAATGCTCACGGAGCTTATCTCAAATGTCCCGTCAGAAGCCTCAGGTAAGGTAACTCTTTCACCGCCTTCCATGAATGAGATATTGTATTTCCTCCATTCTGCCCTGACGAGGTCCAGGTCAGCATAACGCATTATAACAGGTTCTTTGAAATTGCGGAGGAAAATTCTCATGAACCTTATCGATTTAAAATCACTGATTGTGCCTACTATCTTCTGATAATCAGTAATCGGGATTTTAAACTGGTACCATTTTACTGATGATTTGATGCCGTTAGGAAATGTAACTTCCTTATTTTCAATTTCATCGACTATATAATTCGAACCCACTACCAGGTCTCCCGGTCTTAGGCTTACTCTGTACTGATAATAACTTTCCGTTTCATTCAGGGTGTTATCTCGGTTAATATCTTCCATGTCAGGAAGTGTTGATCCTGAGGTAGGATATTGTTCGGGTGACATTTCTGCAGTTTTTGAATTGCCATCCGGCCCGTTATATTTTTTATACCTGTCAATAATTCCCAGTTCATCCAGATCGTAATCCGTTCCCCTGAAATAATGAAAATCATCACCGGACGGGTCATCCAGGATATCCTGGTATGCTTCAGGGCTGGTAATTGCACCTGCTTTCTGAAGATAATCTGAGAAAAATGTCTGCTCATCCTGATTCCTGAGACCGTCAAAGCCTACATCCTGGTATGTTCGTGATAAGGGATCATTATCAAAAGCGTTAACAACTGCCTGAACTGTGGGAATTCTTCCCCAGGAAGTCGAATCCACATTTATCTGTTCAGGGCCTACGGGCAGGCCATGCTCAAAACTTTTCCTTGAATCCCTGAGGATATCTTCCGATATATTTCCAAGGTTTATGTAAAGATCGCCGCCTTCATGGTCCGGATCCTCAACAAAGGGATCCATGAGCCAGAACTTTATATACTGAATATTTGCCGTTTCGAAATCACTTGTAAGAACCTCCCTCATGATACCGCCCCATCGCGATCCCGGATCATTGAGTCCGCCATTAGAGTTCATTCCTTCAGAATAGCTGCCGGGATAAGTGTCAAAATTATATGGACCTCTTTCTTCAGGGAAATAAGCCAGGTTAAGTACTGTAATGTTGGTAGGTATTCCTGTTGTGCTCTCACGGTATGGATAGATCTCATTCTCAAAGATCTCTCTTACAAAATGGCTTGACTGTAAATCAGCATTATCTTTAATATGCTCGGGTGTTGATGTGCTGTTGCGAAGGAAGATCGGATCGATGACATACCAGGCCAGCTTTGCCCTGTTAAAACCGCTTGCAAGGTTATCATTAAGTCTCGCTTCAGGGAACATAAGATCCTGTCCCTGCGGAATGCTGGCTATTGTCCAGGCATTAAATGACTTCAGGTCGAGGGGTATTTCACTTGCTTCAAAATCATCTATATATGAGTTGCCGGCATTTGAGATTGCTTTTGAATGACCGGGGATCAGGTGTGCAAACTCACCGAAAAATGATATTGATGAAGGAGTTTTTGTTTCCAGAAGAGGAATTTTGTCAATAATATTAGTGAGAACCTGGGATTGTGTTTTATAAGATGTATTCAGGCCCCAGATAGTGTTTGAAATTGGTTCTTCTCCAAAGTTAACTTTTTGTGTGTAAGGCCTTTCAGTAAGATGAAGGATTGTACCGCCGATATCAAAGTTGTCAGAGAAACGGTAATCCAGGTGTGTTCCGACAAGTGTCTTGGTTTGAAAACCAAAGAACTGGTTGCTTTCAAGCGACACCTGGATAGGTGTTTGTGATTCAATAAGTGCAGGATTGATAATTCTTACAGTCCCCATGTTGTAATCAACAGTATAATCTGTATTTTCTGTCAGAGTCACCCCTCCGGCAGTTACTTTAATAAGATGACTCCCAAAAGGCTCGAGAACAGGAAATACGATCTTTCCCCTGTCGACCATTACAGTCACATTTTCAATGAAATCGAAATAACCATCCGATTCACGGTCAAGCTGTGAATTAAGCACATCAAGACCCATCACCTGGAGAAGTATCTGATCCTCAAGCTTCCCTTCAGGCAGGTAGTTTATGGAGTTGCCTGTTTTGTCATCCTGGTACAGTACATTAAGTTCAAAATCTTTCTTTTCAAGGGTGCCTGATCCAAGGGAGTAGATGTTTTTCATCATCAGGCTCCAGGTTGGCAGCTTTGGTGTAAGTGTTGTCCCCTTCAAAAGTTTAAGAAGAAGAGTCTGGGGGGCTGTAATGCCGTCAGTTGAAAACTCTCCTACTTTATATATCTTCCCGTTCAGGGTATATTCAAAAGCGACTGCCAGAACCTCATCAGTATTAAGTGCTGAATTAAGGGAAATATATCCAAGCTGTTTATTGACTGAGTACTCCCTGTCATTCAGCTTTCTTGCATTCTCTATCTTTTCATAATCACGTCCTATCTGGAATCCGGGGTACAAAGGATCAAGCGCATTGGTTACCTGGTCAACGCTTCTCACCCCCGTGTACACAGAATTCAGCTGATCATACATCTGGTTTGTGCTGTTATCGGGATATAGAGAGGCTCCCGTAGATTCCTGGAATTCAGGGATGTTGTTGTAAATATGATTTTTGTTTTCGGCAAGGTCAATAAATGCGACAATATTCCTGTTGCTTCCCTCCTCAAAGCGGCTCGTTTTATTTGTCACCCATACTTCAATCCTTTCAATATTTACTCCCGAGCTTATGACAGGCATGGTCCTGAGCGCATCATCATAAATATCCCTGAAAAACTGCGACAGGAAGAAATGCCGGTTTGCCTCATATTCATCTGCAAAAATCTCAAAATCGGTAAGCTGAGCGCCTCCTTCCACTTCAACAACCGATGATTCTCCTTTCTGCTGTGAAAGAACTGTAGTGACTGTCAGTTTGCCAAACTGCATTTCTGTTTTAAGCCCGAAAAGGCTGTAGCTACCGGTTATGAGAGTCCCCGTGAGAGGAAGAGTGACATCACCTGCTTCGACCTTTTTAAGTATCTCATCTTCTTTCCCGGAATACTGCAGCTTTGTCCTGTTCTCAAATTCAAACAGCGCATCAGTATTATAATTGACACCAAGCTCCATTTTGTCACCTATTGTCCCGGTGACATTCATCTGTATCTTTTCCTTAAAGTCAAATGTCGGTATTGTCTGCAGCTTTTCAGAAAGTGCCGGATTCTGAGATCGTGAAATATTTATCCCGAAGATCAGTTCAGCCGATCCCTGGGGAATGATATTTATTGTATTGCTGCCGAATATCTTATCGAATGCAGCGCCCCCTACTTCGATCTGCGGTATCAGTGTTGACCTGAAGCCTGATTCATCGCCGGATATTCTCGATTGCCAGTAGTCTCTCATCGCCCTGGTATACTCATATTTCCTGAATTCCTCAGGGCTCATATAAACCGGAGGGCGATAATCGAATGATCCTACCTTCTGATATATGACATATTCATTCTTATCAGGGTCATATATCACATTTGATTTTATGTTTGAAGGATTATCGAGATACAGAGGGGCTTTTTGCTTTGATTCCCAGGGAATTCCTGAAACATCCTCCAGTTTGAGGATCGATTTCCGGGTTGTATCTCCGTATTGAACAGAGGTCTGGCTGCCGGCTTTTTCCGAGTTCAATAACAAGGAAGCCAACAGCAGAGGATATAAAAATACCAGAAGATTCTTATGTGATATCCCTGATCCCAATCCGGCTTTTTTCAGTATTACAAGTTCTTAAGCGCTCTCTTTATAATATCCTCGACAGAAAGGTTTTTTTCTTCCCTTAAAATCTTGTCAAGAACTTTTGAGACAGCGCTTTTGGCAAACCCAAGCATCACTAAAGCAGATAACGCTTCTTCGCGTCTTGTATTGTCCGGGAAGCCAAATATTTCATCGGTTTCGGACTGTTTGCCAAGCTTGTCTTTAAGGTCAACAATGATCCTTTGTGCAGTTTTTAATCCTATCCCCTTGACGCTTTTCAGAACATTGACTTCAGATCCTATTATTGCTCTTTCTACTTCTGCCGGGCTGAGCGATGAAAGCATCATCCTTGCGGTAGCCGCACCTACTCCTGAAACTGATATCAGGAACCTGAAAATCTCACGTTCTTCCAGGTCAGCAAAACCATAGAGCTGATGAGCATCCTCCCTGATCACCTCATGCACAAGGATCTTATACTCATTTTTGCTTTCCAGTTTTGAAAAGGTCGTAAGAGAGATATTAATGAAGTATCCCATTCCTCCCGTCTCGACAGTAAGGAATGCCGGTGTGATCTGGGTTATTGTACCTTTAATGTAATCGATCATAACTGAGATTCGGAATTAATAATATCAGGAGGCAGCTCATCAACCTTGTCAGTGTGTATTTCAATATCCTGATGCTTTAGCGGATCTTTGGTAAGATCAGCATAGGCCTTCCTGTTTTTATATATGCTGCAGGCCAGATAGAGTGCATGCCGGAATGAATTTTCAGAGGCTTCTCCCTTTCCTGCAATAGGGAAGGCAGTCCCATGTACAGGGGATGTTCTGACAAACGGCAGTCCTGCTGTGAAGTTGACTCCTGAATCAAATGACAGCGCTTTGAATGGTCCAAGTCCCTGATCATGATACATTGCCAGGATACCATCAAATTTTGTAAATGATCCTGCACCAAAAAAACCATCAGCCGGGAACGGTCCGAAAGACATGATCCCTTCCCTTTCAGCCTGCTTCATTGCAGGAATAATTATTTCTGCCTCTTCGGTTCCAAGAAGGGAATTGTCACCGGCATGAGGATTAAGCCCCAGAACTGCTATCTGCGGTTTACGTATCCCGAAATCACTCATGAGAGAGTGATTCATAAGCTTTATCTTACGGACCATTAATTCAACTGTCAGCGTTTCTGAAACCTTATTCAGGGGGATATGCCCTGTGGCAAAGCCTATCCTCATATTTTCGCTGATCATGAACATCAGGACATCTTCCGCATTTGTTTTTGATCTCAGGTATTCAGTATGGCCCTTGAAGTCGAATTTTTCCGATTGAATATTCTTTTTATCAATAGGCGCCGTGATCAGTACATTTATTTTGCCGTTCATCAGATCCTCTATTGCTCTCTCCAGCGATATAAGGGCAGCCTCCCCTCCCTGAGGTGTTGATTTCCCCAGCTCAACCCTTACGTTATCATCAAGGCAGTTGATCATATTTGCCTTTTTATGGTTCGCCTCTTCAGGTGATTTAATGTTATTGAAGCTGAAATTGGTAATATTCAAAGCTTTACGATGATATGCCGCTACTTTTGGCGACCCATAGATTATCGGCACACACAGATCATTGATCATAGGGTCCATGAGGGATTTGATTATTACCTCATAACCAATGCCATTGATATCTCCATGTGAAATACCGGCTAAAATTGTTTTTGTTTCCATACTTGTTACTTATATCTTTTATAATCTGCTGCCATCTGTTTCAGGAATGTAGCAAGCAGTCTTAGTCCGGAACCGGGTGCATGTTTAAGCCTGTAGAAATCGTCTTTCTTCAGTAAGCCCGTACCGGCAATATCCAAATGAATCAGAGGAGATTTCGTAAATTTTTCCAGGAATTTACCGGCAGTTATTGCGCCCGCTTCACGACCTCCTATATTCCTGATATCAGCAACATCCGACTTGATCGTTTCACCATACTCCTCCCAGAAAGGAAGTTCGGCAATTCTTTCATAGACCATCTGCCCGCACTCCTCAAGAAGAGATATGTACTTGTCGTCAGCATTGGACATCACTGCAATTGCCTGATTGCTGAATGTAGCGGCTGCGGAACCTGTCAGAGTGGCTATATCGATAATCAGCTCCGGATTATACCTTGATGCATAACTTATTGCATCGGCCAGGATAAGCCGTCCTTCGGCATCGGTATTTCCAACCTCAACAGTCATCTTGTTATGCATGGTAATGATGTCTCCCTGGGTGTATGCATTCCCTCCGGGGCGGTTGTCCGTTGCAGGTATCAATCCGATAAGATGAAGCGGGATGTTTGACTTTGCAGCAGTATAAAAGACACCCGTAACTGTTGCTGCTCCGGCCATATCGCCATTCATCATGGTCATATAATCACCTGTTTTTAAATTAAGTCCCCCGGTATCATACACTATTCCCTTACCGATCAGTACCAGCGGTTTTTTATTAAGACAGTTCCCCGGCTTCCACTCAAGAATGCAGAATGTCGGCGGATCAATGCTCCCTTTGTTGACTGCAAGAAGCCCTCCCATTTTCAGGGCCTCAATCTTGCCTTTGTTCAGGACTTCAACACTGAATCCTGCTGCTTTCCCCGCTTTTTGTATTTCAGATGCCAGCCTGGCTGCAGTAAGAAAGTTGACAGGCTCATTTATGAGGTCCCTTGCAAGATATACTGCATCAGTGATACAGGTCAGCCATTTGATAGCCGCTGTTTCTACCTCTCCGTACAATAATATTTTTGAAGGATAATTCTTTTTTGGTTCCTCGGGTTCTTTTGTTTTGTATTTATCAAAAGAATAAAGGCTGAGCAGAAGTCCTTCCGTGAAGTCTTCAATAGCTCCCTTATATGAATCATGTGATGTTATTACCAGTTCTTTGTGATCATTTGATTTGATAAGCTTTCTCAGGTTGTACGCTGTCTTTCGCAGCTCCTCCCTTGCTCTGAATTCACTGATCTCGCCTTTTACTTTTACAATATAGGTGCATTTAAAGTAAGAATTTATGAAAACATATTCTTCTTTGGCTTTAAGCTGTTTCAGCGCATATTCCTTTTCACTCTTACTGAGACGCAGGTTCTCAGGGATCCTGTCTTTCCCGACTATGCATACAACAGACTGATCTGGCGATATTTGGAGTATTTTAATAATTTCAGGTTTCATGTTTTTACGGCTGTTTTTCGGAAGTGTAAAGTTAATCAAATTATTGATTGTTTCGGTTTCAAAACGTTACCTTTGCGACGGTTGACGACCCCCAACCCCCTAAAGGGGGCTCTAAACAGTGAATTGTAATAGTATGGTTATTAGTCAGATATATGATAAAGCTCTAAATCTCATTCCTCTTGATGCTGAGGAAGGGATTGTCCTTTACAATCAGGCGCCCCTTGAAGAACTTATGTTTGTTGCCGATAAGTTAAGACAGATACATATTCCGGGTGACAATGTCGGTTGGATGATCGACAGGAATGTGAACATTACCAACATTTGTTTTTCTCAATGCACCTTCTGTAATTATTGCAGAAAGAAAGGATCTCCTGACGCATACATCACAACAACAGAAGATTACATCAGGAAGGTTAATGAATTATTTTCTCTCGGAGGAGACCAGCTGCTTCTTCAGGGGGGGATGAATCCTGATCTGGGACTCAGCTTTTACGCTGATCTTTTTTTGGAGCTCAAGAAACTCTATCCTGCACTTAAGCTTCATGCCCTGGGGCCTCCTGAAATAGTACACCTTGCAAAAAAAGAAAAAACTACAGTTCATGAAATTCTTAGCCGGTTGGTTGATGCAGGACTGGATTCTCTTCCCGGGGCCGGTGCTGAAATTCTTTCTGACCGTGTAAGAAAAACTGTATCACCTGCCAAGGCATCAGCTGAAGAGTGGCTGGAGGTGATGAGAATCGCACACAGGATGAACATTCCCACTTCCGCAACAATGATGTACGGACATATTGAGACCATAGATGAGAGGATAGACCATCTGATCAGATTAAGGGATCTTCAGGCCGAAAAACAAAAGGAACAATATGGATTTATAACATTTATTCCATGGCCGTTCCAGGATGAAGGTACAGTGCTCAGGGAGAAATATGGGATCAGGAGCAGCTATAACTGTCCTGACTACTTAAGATTAATTGCCGTGAGCAGGATAATGCTGAACAATATCAGGAATATACAGGCATCAATACTTACGGTTGGAAAAGAAGCCGGTATGCTTTCGCTTCATGCCGGTGCAAACGATCTTGGATCGATAATGATAGAGGAGAATGTTGTGAGCGCTGCCGGATCAAATAACAGGTTCAGCGCAAATGACCTGCAATCAATAATCAGGGAAGCAGGCTTTGTACCGGTAAGGAGAAACCAGAAATACGAACTTGTATAAATCTCTGTTCCATTAAGTTACATCGTTTCCCAATCATAACAAAGTACCCCCCTGCCCCCCTGAAGGGGGGTTAAAACCCAAAGCAAATACTACATAAGAACTGGATGGGTTTATAGCCCCCCTTCAGGGGGGGTGGGGGGTTTTTAGATAATAAAAAAGCCTGCATCTAAGTGCAGGCTCCTATATAAAATTAGATTCTATTGAACTTTTTCCTTTTCCTTCTCCTCATCCGCATCATATTTTGAAGACTTTTTAAATTCTTTTATTCCCTGTCCGATACCCTTGAATAGTTCAGGGATCTTACGACCGCCAAAAAGGAGAATGACTACAAGCAGAATCAGAATAATCTCAGTTGCACCTATCTTTCCCATTTCAGTAATTTTTTAATTTATACAAAGTTAAGCAATACTTTACTCTTTACCAAAAAACATATCAGTTTACTATTTCCTGATAAGCCTTATTATATCGTTCCCATTTGCGAAAATAAGCAATGCAAACAATAATATCATACCCGTAATCTGGGCATATTCCAGGAATTTATCGCTTGGTTTTCTTCCTGTTATCAATTCAAAAAGTACAAACATGACGTGACCGCCATCGAGACCCGGTATTGGAAGAATGTTCATGACAGCAAGAATTATTGACAGGAATGCTGTCAGGTCCAGGAATGACTGCCAGTCCCAGACACCGGGAAATATGCTACCTATGGCTATAAAACCTCCAAGCGATTCATAGGCTTTTGTATCACGTGAGAAAATCAGTTTGAATTGTTTCAGGTAATCAGCGATGGATTTGAATCCTTTGCTGATGCCTGCAGGGATCGACTGAAGGAATCCATAATTAATTGTTTTCAGTCCAAAGATATTGCCAACAGTCCTGTAATTGCTGCTTATTCCCAGCATCCCGGCAGCTGTCGGCTTAACCTGGATATCAACCGATTCCCCTTTACGGATAAGATTCATTGTTACGGGCTTTTTTCTATTCTCTGCCAGGTAATTCTGAAATTCATCAAACCAGGTAAACTTGATATTATCGAGACCCACCAGCTCATCATCAACGAGCACTCCGGCAATCTTGGCCGGAGATTTTTTTCCAAATGTGGAAATCACGTACGGTCCGAAAGGCGCCCTGGGTTCAATCTGACCCCGTCTTTTTAAAACTCCCTTAATATAGTCAAGGGTGATATCTATATTTACTGTCTGTCCGCCGCGATCAACCTGGATCGTTTTACGGTCATTAAGAACTATATCGGAAGTTATCGTATAGAAACTCTCAATATACTGATTATCAACTGAAAGTATTTTATCGCCATTCATTAGTCCCAGTGCATGTCCAGTCGAATCGGTAACAATACCATATTTTACGCTTGACGTGGGAAGATAAGTTTCTCCCCAGATGAAAAGTACGAAGACATAAATGAGCATTGCCAGAATAAAATTGAATAAGACACCTCCTGTCATGATCAGAAGACGCTGCCATGCTTTCTTGGATCTGAATTCCCACGGTTGCGGGGGCTGCTTCATCTGTTCAGTGTCGAGTGATTCATCAATCATCCCTGATATTTTGGCATACCCGCCGAGTGGCAGCCATCCTATGCCGTATTCCGTATCTCCTTTTTTGATTTTAAAAAGTGAGAACCATGGATCAAAGAACAGGTACAGCTTTTCGACTCTTGTTTTAAAAAGCCTGGCAAACATGAAATGTCCCAGTTCATGAATAAGAACAAGAATTGAAAGACTCAGAAGGAGCTGAAGTATTTGAATAAGAACGGTCATTTTCTATTCTTAAGTTTATTAATAAAATCAATTGCTGTTTCCCTTGCCTTGCTGTCCGATATCTCAAGAGACTCAAGTTCTGGGGATGCAATATATGAATTTTTTTCGAGAGCATATTCAACTACATCGGGCATCTCCATGAATCCTATTTCCCCTGACAGGAAAGCTTTAACAGCTGTTTCATTTGCTGCATTCAGAATGCATGGCATATTTCCGCCCATATTCAATGCTTTATAAGCCAGGTACAGATTCCTGAATTTTTTAAGGTCGGGTTCTGCAAAGGTAAAGACAGGATATTTCCTGAAATCAAGCCTGGGAAGCTCGCTTGAGAAGCGGTGTGGATGGCTCAGGGCAAAGAGTATCGGCAGCCTCATGTCAGGCATGCCAAGCTGCGCCTTCACAGATCCGTCTTTAAAATGAACAAATGAATGGATTATTGACTGGGGATGAACAGTAACTTTTATCTGTTCAGGAACCAGATTAAATAGCCATTTGGCCTCGATCACCTCCAGCCCTTTATTCATAAGAGTTGCAGAATCGATTGTCACCTTGTCGCCCATATTCCAGTTCGGATGCTTCAGGGCATCCTTCGGACTTACCTTTTCAAGTTTCTCATAAGGCATATTCAGGAAGGGACCACCAGATGCCGTAAGAGTTATATGCTCAACGCTGTTGCGGTCCTCGCCTATAAGACACTGAAAAATAGCCGAATGTTCTGAATCGACCGGGATGATAGAGCTCCCGGTTTCCCGGACCAGATTGCTGATTATTTCACCGGCTACCACAAGCGTCTCCTTGTTGGCAAGGGCGATTTTTTTCCCTGCTTTTATAGCTGCAATTACCGGTCTTAGTCCTGAATACCCGACGATAGCTGCCAGAACCACGTTTGCATCCGAGTCTGTAATTACCTGCTCAATTGCCTCATTGCCAGCATATACTTTTATGCTGGTATCTTTAAGGTTGTCCCTGAGCTTCTTATAATGGTCCTTGTTCCCGATCACCACGCTATCAGGGAGGAATTTCCTGGCCTGGCTTATCAGAAGGTCAACATTTTCGCCTGCTGTAAGTATCCCTGCCTTAAAATCATCCGGGTATCTGGATATTACATCCAGGGCCTGGGTCCCGATCGATCCGGTGGAGCCTAACAGTGCGATTTTTTGCGGCATAAAGGCAATGTGAATGTTAGAATAAAATGTGTTTTTCAGGATCCAGAGGGGTTCCTTTATACCATAACTCAAAGTGAAGATGAGGTCCTGAAGTATATAGCTCACCTGAGTCGCCGACAACTGAAACAGGTTCTCCGGCGCGAACCAGATCACCGGTTTCCTTCAAAAGGCTTTCATTGTGCTTATAGACCGAAACTATATTATTTGGGTGCTGTATCTGGATTACATAACCGGTTTCCATGGTCCATCCCGTTAAGATTACCGTGCCGTCAAGTACGGCAGCTACAGTGGATTTTGGTTTTGTGACGATATCGGTTCCAAAATGTTTTGTACGCAGATCGAATCTGGATGAGATTATCCCTTTTACCGGCGGGAAAAAGTGAAGTCCGGCCAGGCTTGTAACAGATTCTGGTGAAGAAGGTCCCAGGTTAAGATTGAACTTCTCCTGTGCTTCTATACTGGCTCTCAATGCTGAGTCTTCCGGAGAATTTCTGAAATTTATTGATTTATAGGTTTGTGAAGTATCCTGCACAGAATAGAGATCAACAGGTTCATTTCCGGAGATGATTGCATTAAGGTTTGAAAAATATTTATCCCTGAGCTCCAGCTCGTTTTCGAGGGAATCGAGGCGTATGGCGCTCATAAGAATATTGCGTCTCATGATAACATCGGGATAGCCCGGGATGAATTCCCGCAGGTTGGTAAAGGCTATCAGGCATATTGTGGCAGTGATAATGAAAAATACGATGGCGGTTATCAGGAGAAAAGCATTGTATTTGGTGAGTCTTACTCTCCAGACCTCTTCAAAGGTTGTGTCATTACTGACAGAAAATCTGTATTTATCCCGCCAATTGCGTTTTTTCTTATCGTTCTTTGCCATTTTCTATTGATTGTGCGGCCTGCAAAGATAATAATATCCGGTTATATCCGGGTACCGGCTGCCAGCATTCAAATGACCTTTACGGCTTTATCTTCGCTTTGCCATAATCCATGCTTGGTGCAAACCGACATTGCAGAGAGGTTCATTGAGACTTCAGGTGCAACAATATAGAAATCTATTTCATAATGTGAAGGCTGGTTTCCATAAACACCTGATGTATAGCGTGCTTCTGCCAGCAGCGTTTCCCTGTTCCAGAGCTGTATTACACTGATGAAATGGTCATGCTCATCAGGATGGGTATACTCTTCTCCAAGCTTTACTTTCACGGCAAATTTCTCGCCCCTTTTTACCTGGTCGGGACAGATGACATGAGGCATATGCCTGTCGAGATAATCGCGTTTGATCTCTTTTTCTTCCCTCTCTATTTCTGTTGCTTTAAAAACTCGTGGCATGGTAATCTGTTTTATTTTCAATTATACCCTCACAAACTTAATAATTATAAACTTAAAAATGATTGATTGCATCAAACTACAGTCTTATCCGTCTTTATGAAGGAAAAAACCATAACCGAGCAGCCATGAAAAGAATTTTAATTTCGTTTGCAATTATCTTTCTCATTCTCTCAGCTTCGTTTGGACAGACTCCTGATAAAAAGCGTTACAAGGCAACGGAAGTTGCTACTGCACCGCTAATTGACGGTATAGTCGATGATCAGGTTTGGGAGCAGGGAGAATGGATAGATGACTTTACACAGTATGAGCCTTATAACGGGCAAAAGCCGAGTCAAAAAACTGAGTTCAAGATCATTTTTGATGAGGATAATCTTTTTATCGCCATTAAATCATTTGATACAAGTCCCGACAGTATAGTTAAGCGTATGACCAGAAGGGATAATGTTGATGGTGATATGGTCGGAGTTGTTTTTGACAGCTTTCACGATCGGCGGACAGGATTCTTTTTCGCTGTAAGCGTTGGCGGAGTCAAGCTGGATGAAATGATGTCAAATGATGGCGAAAATGAGGATTCTTCCTGGGATCCTAACTGGTGGGTCAAAACTTCAGTAAACAGCGATGGATGGATTGCAGAAATGAAGATCCCTTTCAGTCAGTTGCGATTTGAAAAGAATTCGGGTGATGTCTGGGGACTTGAGGTATTCAGAACCCTTTACAGGAAACAGGAAATGAGTATGTGGCAGCATATTCCTAAAGATGCACCCGGACTTGTACATATGTTCGGTGAAATGAGCGGGATTGAAAATGTAAAGCCAAGGAAGATCTTTGATGTGACACCCTATGGCGTCGTTAAAACAGAGACTTTCAAAGCTGAAGCAGGAAATCCATTTATGGAAAAGGGAAGAAAATTCGGTCCGAATGGCGGTATTGATGCAAAAATCGGTGTCACAAACAACATGACGATGGACCTTACCATAAATCCCGATTTCGGTCAGGTTGAGGCTGACCCTTCAGTAGTAAATCTTTCAGCTTATGAGACTTTTTTCGAAGAGAAAAGGCCATTTTTCATAGAAGGCAGCAATATCCTCAGCTTTGGAATGGGAATTGGCGATGGCGGGATAGGAAATGATAACATGTTCTATTCCAGGAGAATAGGCAGAAGACCACAGGGCGGTTCTTATAATTATTATGGTTTTAACGATACAATTGAAGGATATGCCGATCTGCCAATCAACACATCCATTATCGGGGCTGTCAAGCTGACCGGGAAGACCAGGAACGGGCTTTCAGTAGGATTTTTTGATGCTGTCACTTCAGAGGAAATGGCCGAGATTGATACAGGCGGAAACCGTTCGTTTCAAACTGTGGAACCTTTGACCAATTTCTTTGTAGGAAGAGTCCAGAAAGACTACAAGGAAGGTAATACGATTATCGGCGGTATGGTCACTATGGTAAACCGGGATATGAAGGAGATTCCACTTTTCGGGGATGAAATCAGGAATCTTATCAACAGGATACCCGGGGCTGCATTTGCCGGAGGTTTGGATTTTACACAATATTTCAAGAAGAAAACCTATATGTTCAATGTAAATACTGCCTTCAGTAATATATCAGGAACTGAGCTTTCAATGGTAAGGGCGCAACGTTCATCGGCCAGGTATTTCCAGCGGCCCGGAAGCCATATCTCGCTTGATTCATCAAGGACATCGCTGTCGGGGAATGGCGGCAGGATACAGTTTCAGAAATCCGGCAGCGGACATTTCAGGTACCTTGTTTCAATGCTATGGAAAACTCCCGGTCTTGAACTTAACGATATGGGATACCAGAGGGAAGCAGATCAGATATTTGGTGTAGTATGGGTCGGTTACAGGTTATGGGAACCGAAGTCTTTTTACAGGAGCGTTAATCTTAATTATAACCAGTATTCTGCATGGGATTTTTCAGGAAATCGCTTGTTCGACGGCGGAAATATTAACGGATTTATAAGCCTGAAGAACTACTGGGGCGTTAACTTCGGTACGGAGCTTAGTTTTAATGTCCTGGCCAACACGATGCTTCGCGGCGGACCGGTGATGAAAATGCCGGGGGGCGCCAACGAATGGTTCGGATTATTCAGCGATGATCGGAAAAAACTGGTTTATGGATTTAATGTCCAGAAGTCGAATACTTTTAAAGACGGATCACATTCAATCAGCTTATCGCCACAGATAACTTATAAACCTATAAACACCCTCGAGCTGTCACTCCAGCCCTCAATCTTCAAATCTTACGATGAATTGCAATATGTAACTCAGTCGGTATATAATGGACAGGACAGATATATTTTTGCCAGCATAGACCAGAAGACCATTAGCATGTCGTTCAGGGTGAATTTCAATCTATCTCCCGATCTTACCCTCCAGTATTGGGGACAGCCATTTATTGCATCGGGTAAATATTATAGTTTTAAATATATTACAAACCCGATGGCATCTGAATATACTGACAGGTTTGCTGTATATAATCCTTCAGACCAGATAACCCTTGTAGATAACTCATATTACTCCGTTGATGAGAACAGTGATGGAAATAATGATTATTATATCGGGAAACCTGATTTCAATGTTCAGGAATTTCTGTCAAACCTAGTCGTGAGATGGGAGTTTAATCCGGGTTCAATAGTATACCTTGTATGGAATCAGTCGAGGAACTATTATACAGGTCTGGGAGAGATGGATCTTATGAATGATATCGGGGATCTTTTTGACAGGAACAATAATACACCTCATAATATTTTTCTTATTAAGTTCAGTTATCGGTTTGGTTTGAAATAGAATTCAGATTAATAGTATGAGGCTAAAGGGCCGTCTCAAATCATAAAAGAGACGGCTTTTCTTTTTTTCACCATCTGTATTCTTTATTAATCTCCTTTTATCGTATATTCGATTATTTATCCATCAGTTAAACCATTAAATCTTACCCAATATGAAAATCACTGGATGTTTATTTACGAGTAAAAAATTGATTATCAAATCATTTATTGTTTTGGCATTGATCTCCTATGCATCAGCTTCATATGCTCAGTCCGTGCCGGATTTTTCAGGTACCTGGACACAGGATAATGTAAAAAGTGATGACTTTTATAAAGAGTTTGATATAACATGTGTTATTACACAGACTCCTCAGACATTTACACTTAAAACAACATTTTTTGATAAGGACGGAAAAGAAATTACAGCACGTGAAAATTCATTCAACCTCGACGGAAAAGAGATAATTAAAGAGGAAAACGAGGGAATAAACAAGGACCTTGCCACCTGGTCGCCAGACAAAAAAACTCTTACAACAAAAAGCACCAGAACTGTAGGTACAGATGTTTACGGCAGCACTGCATCTTACTCTCTTTCAGACAATGGCCTTGTTCTGACGGTCAAGACCGCAGACATTGATCCCTTTGGATCGTCAGTGACTCAGATCTTCAATAAAAAACAATAATTCTATTGATAAACTAAATTAACCTGATTTTCATAACCTGTAATTTATTGCCTTTTTATGAAAAAGCTGTTTATACTGTTTTCCGGAATGGTCATGCTGTTTGCGTGTACTTCGCAAGATAAAACTAACTCTGCAGAAATAAAACTTAACAAAAATAACATTGATGAAATCGTCAATGCATTGACTCTTGACGAGAAAGCTTCGCTTCTTATCGGTACGGGAATGAAATCTATGATGGGTAAGTCGCATCCTGCAGTCGGTTCGACTCAACTCGGAGTAAATGGCGCTGCCGGAACTACTGTGGCAATTCCGAGGCTCGGAATACCTTTTGTAGTGCTTGCCGACGGTCCTGCCGGACTGAGGATAAGTCCCACTCGTAAAAACGATGAAAACACCTATTATTGCACTGCATTTCCAGTCGGAACTCTGCTTGCTTCTACGTGGGATACAGCCCTTGTTGAAAGTGTGGGTGCGACAACGGGCAATGAAATGCTGGAATACGGTGTAGATGTAATACTTGGTCCGGGTATGAATATTCAGCGTAATCCTCTGTGCGGACGTAATTTTGAATATTTTTCCGAAGACCCTTATCTGACCGGAACCATTGCATCTGCAATGGTGAACGGCATTCAGTCAAATGGAGTCGGTACATCGGTTAAACATTTTGCACTTAACAATCAGGAGACGAATCGGAATTTTAACGATGCAAGGGTATCGGAACGTGCCATGCGCGAGATTTATCTCAAAGGGTACGAGATTGTTGTGAAGGATGCACAACCGTGGACGGTGATGTCGTCTTATAATAAGATTAATGGCACATATGCCGCCCACAATCATTGGCTTCTGACTGAAGTGCTTCGTGATGACTGGGGATTTGAAGGGCTTGTAATGACAGATTGGTTCGGTGGCAGGGACGCCGTTGCACAGGTAACAGCAGGGAATGACCTCCAGGAACCTGGTCGTAAAAGCCAGAAGAAAGCGATAATTAAAGGCGTGGAGAACGGTACACTTTCCATCAAGGATGTCAATACTAGTGTTAAACGTGTGTTGGAACTTGTTGTTAAATCGCCGGGATTCAACGGTTACAAACACAACAATAAACCTGACCTTAAAACACATGCAGCCGTCGCGCGTCAGGCTGCAACTGAAGGCATGATACTGCTTGAAAACAACGGTGCACTACCTTTTTCCATAGAAATTAAAAATATAGCTTTATTCGGAACTACATCTTATGACTTCATATCCGGCGGTATGGGCTCTGGCGACGTAAACGAAGAGTATACTGTTTCGCTTGCCGAAGGTATTGCTAATGCGGGATATACCGTTAATGAGAGCGTCAAAAGCGATTATGACAAATATTACGAGGACAACGGAGGAGTACCTAAGAAACCTAAAAATGCCCTTTTCTCGATGATCAATTCTGAACGGTTAGGGGAATTCATCCCTTCTGAAGAACAATTGGCTTCAGCTGTCTCATCTTCCGATGCTGCGATTATTACCATTGGCCGTAATACTACCGAGGGTAAAGACCATGCCGAAAAAGACGATTTTTTGTTGACAAATGCCGAACAGGCGATGATTAAGTCTGTATGTAATGAATATCATAATGCCGGAAAACAGGTCGTTGTTGTATTGAATATAGGTGGTGTCATAGAGACAACAAGCTGGAAGAATTTACCCGATGCAGTATTGCTTGCATGGCAGGCGGGACAGGAGGGTGGTAATTCCGTTGCCGATATATTGAAAGGTAATGTCAATCCGTCGGGAAAACTTCCTATGACATTCCCTGTTGCACTATCCGACCATGCATCAACGGTTAATTTCCCGACCGAAGGTGCTTCGATAAGTTTGCTTGCGATTACCGGAATCAAAAAAGATAAGAAACCGGACAAATATGTACGTAATATCGATTACACTGAATATGAAGAGGGCATATATGTCGGTTACCGTCACTTCGATAAAAAAGGTTTGAAAGTTTCATATCCGTTTGGATACGGACTTTCATATACAACTTTTGCATTCAGTGATGCTAATGTTGAAAGATCGGGCGGCATGTGGATTGCCACCGTTAATGTTACTAATACCGGTAAAGTTGCAGGTAAAGAAGTCGTAGAGCTCTATGTTTCTGCTCCCGAAAGCGACATCGATAAACCGAATCGTGAATTGAAAGCATTTACCAAGACAAAAACCATTGCTCAGGGTGAAAGTCAGACACTTACGATGACTTTCACCGATTATGATCTGGCTTCGTTCCATCCGGACAAATCGGAATGGATTACAGACGCCGGAACTTATCAGGCACTATTCGGTGCTTCAGTTGAAAACATTCTTCAAACCGTTCCATTCGAATTGATGAAATAATTAATTTGGATCAATATGACTTCGGAAGAAAGTAAGGAGGCTGGTATAAAGAACTGCTACTATGTCAAATCTGTAACTGTTCTTTAATCACAATAACTTTTAAAATATTGAATTATGAGAGGGATTAATCTATTGACATCGAGTATTTTGCTCGTTCTTATAAACAGCATTGTTTCTCCACAGCAAGGATTTGCACAATCTTCTGTCCCAAAACCTGAGGAACATTTTGGATTTACACCCGGCTCCGATTACATGCTTTTCAATTATGAACAACTGATTGATTACCTCGTTAAGCTTGATAAGGCTTCCCCAATGCTCAAGCTTGTTGAAATCGGACAAAGCCCGATGGGTAAAAAAATGTACATCGCTTTCATATCGTCTGAAAAGAATATAAATAACCTTGACAGACTTCGTGAAATAAACAGAGAACTTGCGCTTAATCCTGACTTGTCTGAAACAAAGCAAGCAGAGTATATAAAGGATGGCAAGGTATTTTTCCTGGCCACCCTGTCAATGCATTCTACTGAAGTGGCACCATCCCAGGCATCTCCCCTGATCGCCTATAAGCTCCTTACCTCAAATGATCCGCTGATTAAGAAATACCTTGATGACGTGGTATATATGATGGTCCCCAATCATAATCCCGACGGGATGGATTTTGTAGTTGAAAATTACAATAAATATAGGGGTACTCAATATGAAGGTGCTTCATTGCCAAGGGTGTACCATAAATATGTCGGTCACGACAACAATCGTGATTTTGTCGGACTCACACAGGAGGACACAAGGGCTATCGCACGCATATATAACCTGGATTGGTTTCCCCAGGTAATGATCGAAAAGCATCAGATGGGATCGACGGGCATTCGCTATTTTGTGCCTCCTTCACATGATCCTATCGCTGAAAATGTGGATGCGGAATTATGGACCTGGACAGGGATATTCGGGACCAATATGTTGCGTGACCTGACTAATGCCGGGCTTTCAGGTGTTGGACAGAAAACCATTTTTGATGATTACTGGCCGGGCTCAACCGAAACCTGTATCTGGAAGAATGTGATAGGCATGCTTACCGAAGCTGCCAGCGCACGCGAGGCGTCACCTGTATTTATCGAGCCTGGTGAGCTGCAGGTCAGCGGTAAAGGGCTCTCAGAATATGAGAAAAGTATTAATTTCCCTTTGCCTTGGCCTGGCGGCTGGTGGCGACTGGGTGATATTGTCAAACTTGAAATAGAATCTACCCTATCAATTATAAAAACTGCCTCACTGCAAAAAAATGATATTCTGAAATTCAGGAATGATCTTTGTAAAAGGGAAGTTGAGAAAGGTAAAACACAACCTCCCTATTATTACGTTGTTCCACAGGAACAAGCTGATCAGAGCGAACTTATAAGTCTGGTTGAGCTGATGAAGGAACAGGGTATCAATACTTTCCAGCTATCTGAAAGTTATACCCTCAATGGTATTAACCTGAGATCAGGTGATATTGTATATCCATTGGCGCAACCATTTCGGGCTTTTATTAAAGAGGTGATGGAGAAACAGGAATTCCCGGTAAGACACTATACCCCCGGAGGTGATGTGATCCGCCCTTATGATGTTACCAGCTGGTCGTTGCCCCTTCATAGAGGACTGGTATCGTATGAAATAAGGGTACGTGATGCTGCTTTTGAAGCCACATTAAAACCACTTACAGGTGAGTTAAACTTGTTGAAGGAAACATATAATTTACCTGCCATATTCCCAGTCACCAGCAACGGCAGTTTTAAGGCTGCCTTCATCGCTATGCAAAACGGTATAAAGGTTGGCCGCCTCAATAAGGAAACAAAGATAAGTGACAAATTGTACGGAAAAGGGAGCTTTGTCATACAAGGCGATGATGAGGCTTTATTGAACCGTATTGTAAAAGAATCTCGCACGGAACCTGGATTTGTCCAGGACCCTGGAAAATTGCTATTGTCGGCTATCAGTATGCCGCGGATAGCACTTATTGAAACTTATTTCAGCGATATAGATGCCGGATGGACACGCTATCTATTTGATTCTTACAAATTGCCATATACTATAATTCATCCTGATGAATTCGAAAAAACTGATTTTACAGCAAATTTTGATATTGTTATCATCCCCAGTTCCAGTAAAGCATTGCTTATGAACGGCAAACCCGGGACCGAAGACAGATCCTACATGAGTAATTATCATCCTGACTATCAGAAAGGAATGGGTAAAAAAGGATTCGAGAAATTATTGGTCTTTATTAACGAGGGTGGAAAAGTAATTTCATGGGAGCAGTCTGCTGAACTATTTACAGGTATGCTCGAGATTACTAAGGGCGAAACTAAGGAAGAATTCATGCTTCCTTTTGCAAATGTGAGTGATCAGGCCCGAAAGGATGGATTACTTATTCCCGGCTCACTGATACGTGTGCATCTGAAACAGGATCATCCCCTGACCTATGGCATGCCCAATGAGACAGGTGTATTTTACCGTGATATGCCATTCTTCTCTACCAGCATCCCCCGCTTTGACATGGACCGGAGGATAATAGGCGTATTCCCGGAGAAAAATATATTAATAAGTGGTTATTGTGAGAATGAGGAAAAAATAGCAAACAAGGCCGCCATGATCTGGCTGAAAAAGGGAAAAGGAGAGCTTGTTCTGTTTGCATTTAATCCGCAGTTCAGGGCATCTACACAGGCGACTTATAAGTTATTGTTTAACGCTCTTTTCCCATTCCCGGTTGAATGAATAATATGTTCAATAAAATAGTGCCTTTACAAATAGTATATATATCTTTTAAAATAGAGAAGTCCCCCAGAAATCAATCCGGGGGCTTTTTACTTCTACAAACGCCGTATTGTTAATGTTGGTAATTCTTGGGTGAATTTTTATTTGATTTATGTTATTGCCTTTCATAACTTTACCAGAATAAATTCATTTATTAGTAATCTAATATCCTGCTATATGAAAAAAATAGTTACATTTTTAATGTTGATAGCAATTACTATTATTGCTCATTGTCAGGACAAGGATAATATTCAGATTAGGATACCTGATTACAAGGAAAATGACACAATTATTTTGGAGGATTTATTGAATATGGAATACATTTTCCTCTGTAATAAAAACTACTTGATTATAAGTTTTGTTTTAGTATATACTTATGGTAATAATGATTTTATGATGATAAGCAAATCAAATAAACTGACTGATGATATGAAAAAGAGGTTAATTGGATTTGAGAGCATGAACGTAAAATTTTTAAAAATATCTTTTAAAGCAATAACCGTAGAAACATCGCTGAAAGAGCAGATTAAAACCGGGCCACAGTTAAAATATACTCTAAGAATTAAATAATTATCGCATCTGACAAGCAGTAATAAAAAACCTCACAAACGTCCGAGGGATCA
>JAPLDX010000055.1 GCA_026391215.1 Bacteroidia bacterium | reverse complement strand
GGAACATACCAACTACCCTGAAGTTGCCAAGGAAAACAACATACAGGGAAGAGTAATTGTAAGGTTCTGTGTTACTTCTAAAGGAGGTGTTAACCAGGTCAGCATCCTCAAAGGTGTTGATCCTGAACTTGACGCTGAAGCTATAAGAGTTGTTTCAGCACTTCCTGCATTCAAACCTGGTAAACAAGGTGGAAAACCCGTACCAGTATGGTATATGGTACCAATAACCTTCACGCTTAAATAAATCGATTTTTAATTATATGAAAGGGGCTTTTTACTGAGCCCCTTTTTATTTTCCTTCAACCCCCCACCACCCCCTAAAGGGGGGCTAATCCTCAGATATTTACCAAATTACATTATTCCCGGGATTTAGGCCCCCTTCAGGGGGCAAGCCGCGCTTCAGTACGGCCGGGGGGTCAACTCTGTTCTAATTCCTTTCGCAGTAGTCTAACAAACTCCTCAATATCCTCTTCTGTGGTGTCCCAACTGGTCATCAGCCTGTATTCCGAACTGGTTTCATTCCACGGATAGAAAAAATATTGATTTGCGACTTTTTCTGCAACATCATGCGGAATAATGATAAACACACCATTTGACTGAACAGCCTGGGTGATCTTTAAGCCTTTGATCCCTCCTGTTTTTTCAGCAAGCAAATGGGCCATTGCATTTGAATGTGAGGCACATTTCTTCCAGAGATCATTCCGGAAATATGCAATATACTGGGCTGAAATAAACCTCATCTTGGAGGCCAGCTGCATGCCCTGCTTCCTTATATATTTGAAATCATTGGAAAGTCCCGGCCTGAGGAAACAAACAGCCTCCCCGAACATCATTCCATTCTTGGTTCCTCCAAAGGATAATATATCAACACCGGCGTCAGTTGTCACAGCCTTAAAAGGGAGATCCAGGGTTACTGCAGCATTCGCTATCCTTGCCCCGTCCACGTGAAGGAACATATCTCTGGAATGAGCAAAATCTGCAATTTTCTTTATTTCCTGAACCGTGTAAACCGTGCCCATCTCTGTTGACTGTGTGATTGAGATCACTTTCGGCTGGGCATGATGCTCAAAGTCAAATCCGTGCATATGCTTCCCGATCATGTCAACGGTGATTTTGCCGTCAGGAGTTTCAACTGTAAGAACTTTGCACCCTATGAATTTTTCAGGTGCACCGCACTCATCTGTTTCGAGGTGAGCTGTTTCGGCGGTAATAACAGAATTCCATGATCGCGAAAGGGCGGTTATACCCAATACATTTGCTGCTGTGCCGGTAAACACAAAGAACACTTCAGTATTATTGCCAAGTTGCTGCTTAAACAGCTCTTTAGCCTGGTCTGTATAAATATCAGATCCGTAACCTATAACGTGACCGGTATTAGCTTTTTCAACTTCCTTAAGTATCTCAGGATGAATACCGGCATTGTTATCGCTCGCAAAACCTCTTTTCAGGTTATCCTTTCCCATTTTGATTAACAATATTCGTCATGAATTCACGTGCAAGTTTTGCCTGTTCATCCACGAATTCGATACCAGCTCTGGTGTGGTCATCATTTAACACCGGGTGACATAGTTCAAACGTAAAATATCCGTTATAACCTATTTCGCTCATTAAAGCTAAGTAATGCGAGTAATCAGGAATATTTCCACCAGCATAGTAATCAAGTATCCTTGGTTTTATATCACCGCTGGCATCACGGAAGTATTCACCGCCAAAATGGGAATGAACCTGAAGGTTGCCTACTGTCCGGACAGCATTGGTAACATATTCATTGTCAAGATTTTCAAATATAGGCAGATCGAGACACATTTTAAGCCATGGCGAATTGACTTCTTTGATAAGATCATACGTATCTTTCCAACCACGTATTAGTGGTGCGTGGTTCTGAAGAACCATTATAATACCATTCTCCTCTCCCATCTTTGCAGCTTCCCTGAGACAGTCTTTAACAAAATTATATCGGTCAAGACGTGTAGTAAAAGGGTATTGTCTCTGGAAAGAATAGAATTCTGCGCCTCTTGTAAGATCATAGGTACCAATACCCTCATGGATAGGTACTCCTGGCCAGGCTGCAAATAACCTTACAAATTTTGCACCCAGATCTTTAGCCAGTTTTGCAGTTTCCCTAACCATAAGCAACTGGCATTCCCTGTGCTCAGGGACCGGGCTTGAAAAGTCATTGTTTGCTGCAACTGCTGGTATCTCAAGACCGTATTTCTGAAGAGAAGCCACCATATCATCCCTCAATCGCTTATCAAGATCCAGGGGGCATCCCATAGGGCGCTTGTTGTCAAGCTCAACTCCATCGAATCCATAATCCTTTGCACGTTTGCAAAGTTCGTCGAATGTCAGCGCTGAGCCCTCGTACCAGATTCCGCCGTATGTAATAGAGTACAAACCCAATTTGATTTTAGATCCTTTTCCAGAGTTAATACCTGAGGTACCGATCTTTTCCTTCAAAGGAGGGTTTACTTTTCCAAGAACAGCAGCTCCTGCTGCCGCACCGGAAGTTTCGATGAATTTTCTACGATTCATTGTAATATGAGTGTTATGAAATTTCAACTACCGTATTTTCGATCCTTTCACGGCAAAGAAAGTAATATAGGCATAGTATATAAACAGGCAGCAGATAGCCAAAATAAGACCAACACCCCTCTGAATACCTCCCATGATTATTGGAAGTATTGCAGCTCCTATAACTGAGGTTGCTATAACACCCGAACCTACTTTTGAATGAGGACCAAGATCCTCAAGTGAAAGGTTAAATATACAAGGCCACATAATAGAATGCATGAGTCCTGTCCCAAGGAACAATACTAGGGCAATCCTGCTTAAACCCATGGTTCCAAGAACAATAGACAGCAACAACATAAAGGCTCCAAAAACCGCATTGAAACTGAGTATCTTACGGGCAGAATATTTGCGTAGTATAAAAATGCCTGCTATACGACCAACCATTAATCCACCCCAGTAATATGCCAGCAGTCTTGTACGCATATCGCCATCGAAAGTGAATCCCAGTTTATCCGAATAATCGGCGAAGAAGCTGGGAATACCTATCTCAACTCCCATATAGAAAAAGATTGCCAGCGAACCAAGCCACATATGAGAATATTTATATGCACTTGACTTATATTGTTTTACTGCTCCTCCTTCTGAAGCTTCTCCTTCTTTAATCTCAGGCAGCTTCATGAAGAACATTATGACCACGATCACCAGGGTAGCAATTCCTATCCCTGCAAACGGACCCTGGACAGCTTTTGGATCAGCTGCTCCACCGGTATTTGATGAAACTATCAGCATTGACACAAAAAGCGGTGCAATTACAGTTGCCAGTGAGTTGAGCGCGTTGGTAAGAGTCAGACGGCTTGCAGCTGTTTCAGGAGTACCAAGAGCGTTAACATAAGGATTAGCAGCTACCTGAAGTATAACAACACCAATAGCAAAAACTGAGACAGCACTCAGGAAACCATAGTACCCTGCAGCCACCCCAGGTATACATAAAAAGAATCCTAGTGCAATAAGTGCGAGTGAGCTGAGCACTCCCCACCTGTAGCCTATACGGTTCAGAAGATAACCCACAGGGATTGAAAGAATGTAAGCCCCATAAAAGAAGGTGTTTGGAAGCTGTTTTTCAACTTCATTCAGATTGAATGCATTTTTCAGGTAATCAATCAGTGAATTATTCATGGTAGTGATAAAGCCAAGCAGGAAGAACATAGAGGCCATCACTATCAGAGGGAACAAATACTTGTTGCTTTTTTCGGTTGTCATATTATCTGGTTATTAGTTAATGATTATAAATTAATTGTTGCTGGTTGCTGGTTTTTAATGCCGTTGTACCATTGTACCGTTGCACCGTTGTACCTATTTGTAATTATTTAACACTGAACTTATATACTGAGCTATGCCTGTATTCCTTTCCCTGTTTCAGAATAGTGGAAGGAAAATGAGGTTTATTCACTGCATCCGGGAAATGCTGGGTTTCGAGGCAGAATGCACAGCGCCGCTGGTATTTTTTACCGCCTTTTCCTTTCTCATTATCTATCCAGTTGGCTGTATATAGCTGTACTCCGGGTTGTGTTGTTAATACTTCCATTACACGTCCTGATTCAGGGTCATGAGCAACGGCAGCAAGTCCAATAGTACCTGTGCGATGGTTTAATACCCAGTTATGGTCGTATCCTGCACCATATTTCAACTGGATGTCATCCTGATCAATAGATGCTCCAATTTTATGTGAAGTGGTAAAATCCATAGGTGTTCCTTTTACCGGACGGATCTCGCCGGAAGGAATATTAGTCTCATCAGTAGGGGTGAAAAATGAGCCGTTAATCATTAATTCATGATCATATATACTTCCGGACCCTTCTCCCGATAAGTTAAAATAAGAATGACCTGCCAGGTTAACTATGGTCGTTTTATCCGAAGATGCAGAGAAATCAAGCCTTAGCTCGTTCTCATCTGTTAGTGTATATTTGACTGAAACCCTGAGATTCCCTGGATAACCTTCTTCTCCGTCAGCTGAAAGATACACCAGCTGTAGCCTGGAGGGAGAAGATTTTGTTACATCCCAGACCACCCTGTTAAATCCTGTAATTCCGCCATGAAGATGGTTAGGTCCATTATTCACTGCAAGAGAATACTGTTGGCCAAGCAGAGTGAATTTTCCGCCTGCAATACGGTTAGCGCAACGGCCGCATATTGCGCCCATATAAGGTCCATTTCCATTGATATACTCACTGATCGTATCATACCCCTGGACAATATCATCCAGCTTACCTTTTCGGTCAGGGACATATAAGCTTACAAGGATAGCACCATAGTTTGTGACCTGGGCAATCATGCCGTTCTTATTCCTAAGCGTGTGCAGACTGGTAGCTTTACCGTTATGCACTCCCTTAAATGATTCTTCCGGGATTATATTCATAATTGATAATATTATAGTTACAGCTTCACTATCCCTGCTCCCTGGTGTCTTATAAACAGTTTCCGGCAAGAATCTTTTCCAAAAACATGCTCAATTGTAGTGACATATTTGTCAAGCAGACTTTGTGGTACAAATGCCTGTATTGTACCAGCAAATCCTCCTCCGTGAACACGCCAGGCGCCCTCTCCTTTCAGAACAAGCTCACTCAGAGCAAGGGCAAGAGAGACTCCCTGTTCCCTGATATTATTGACCGGATAAATATTCTGGTTGTACATATAGGAGCTGAATCCGGAATCGACAACCATCCTAAGAAATGCTTTGAAGTCATTTCTTTCAAGTGCAGCCACCTGATCCACTACACGCTGGTTATCTCCCTGGAAGTGAATAGCACGAAGTATAGCGCGGTCACCTACTTTTCCACGGATTTTAGGAATGATCTCAATTACCTGATCAAGGCTTACCTGTCGAAGGACCTTGGCTCCGAGTTCAGAAGCAACAGCTTTCATATCAATAGGCAGGGAAGCATATTCATCGTTCAGGTCAGCATGGTTTCCTCCAGTGTCAGTAATAACAAGTGAAAAGCCTGTAGCGACGAAATCGAAATCCACTTTCTTTACGACAGGTTCTGCAGGGTCTTTGAAATCAATGGTAATCAGACCTCCCATGGCACATGCCGTCTGGTCCATCAAACCACAGGGTTTGCCAAAATAGTTGTTTTCAGAGTATTGTCCAATGATTGCATTCTGAATCGGATCTACCTTAGCGTTATTGAAAAGCTCACTGAGGATAGCTCCAATCAGCACTTCAAAAGAAGCTGAGGAGCTTAATCCTGAACCTTTTGGCACACCTCCATCGATACATGCATCAAAACCTCCGATAGCATGACCGAGTTCTTTAAAACGGGAACAGATACCCCTTACAAGGGCGGCTGAAGAAAAGAGTTCACTCTTTTCAGGTTTTAAATTTGACAGATCTACCTCAAATCTGGGGTAGCCTTCCGACAGGATACGAATAGTATTGGTATTGTTCCTGGCTGCAACAGACACATTATCCAGATTAACTGCACCGGCAAGCACGCGGCCCCAGTTATGATCTGTATGATTGCCACCGATTTCTGTTCGGCCCGGAGAACTAAAAAACTCGGGATCACTAAAGCCAAATTCACTATTGAACTGCTTCAGAAGATCAGCGTATCTTTTTGCATTCCGTTTCAATTCAGCCGGATCATTACCGTACAATTCCCGGAAAGCCTTGTTGTCACCGTTATTAATCTTAGCGATAAGGTTTTCTGCTGTTGCCATAATAATTGATTTTGATGGTTTAAGATTAAATGTAAAAATAGTAATTGTAAGGTAATAATAAATAGAGGCCGCCTCAAAATAGGAAATGAGACGGCCTCTTTTAATCAGTATTTATTTTGACAGTGTATGTCTTTATTTATGTTTACTCCCCACCAGTGCATAGAATACAATGTACAGGTAACAGATTATCGGGAGAATAAATGCAAACCTGACACCCAGACCATCAGCCATAACACCCATCAGAACAGGTATTATTGCTCCACCGACTATCAGTGTATTAATTATTCCTGAGGCCATGCTGAGTTCGCCTTTATCCAGCCCGTCAACACCTAATGCAAAAATGTTAGGGAACATTATTGAGTTGAAGAAACCGATTGATAAACCAAGCCACAGAATTATCGGGCCGTTTGCGATTATAACGACAACCAGAAGAAGTGCTGCAATCATGCCAAAGACTGCCAGCGACCTGTTTGCTTTTCCTTTGCCAAGCTGCATAGCCAGATAGTTTACAAGTGCAATACCTGCGAAAATCAAACCATCTGTTATCTCGCGTCTTACAAACCATCCAACGAACAGGGCAAGTAACAGTACCAAACCTGTATAGAGATATTTCTTTGACCTGGTAGTATTTGACAGCATGAAAGATCCATAGAACCTGCCAACCATAGCGCCGCCCCAGTACAGAGCGATCATCATCGCAGCTTTCGATTGTACCATGCCAAGAGCTTCCTGGAAATATCTCTGGAGCATTGCTGCACTACCAACTTCGGCACCTACATAGAAGAAGATACCCAAAGCTCCAAGTATTACGTGAGGATATTTCCAGATGCTTTTCTTTTCTTCACCCTGAGTAGGGATTACCGGCAGTTTCAAAAGATATACAGCAATTGCTATAATAATGACAACGACACCTATAATCAGAAATGGAGTCGGAACTGATTTGGCAGCATCAGCAGCACTTAGTGCATTTGATGCGGCTTTGAAAACAAATACACTGGCAATGATGGGTGCAATGTAAGTTGCTATTGAATTAAGGGCCTGGGTGAGGTTCAGCCTGCCTGAGGCAGTTTCTGAAGGTCCCAGGGCGGTAACATAGGGATTTGCAGCAACCTGCAGAAATACGACTCCACCGGCCATGACAAAGATGGCAAATAAAAAGAACGGGAAAGAGAGTGCCTTGGCAGCAGGATAGAATAAAAAGCTGCCTAATGCCACGAGCAATAAGCCAAGAATCACGCCACTTTTATATCCTATCTTCTTGATAATGCTACCTGCAGCAAAAGAGAGAACAAAGTATGTAAAGAAAAAGGCACCGTTAACCAGCTGGGCTGCAAAGTTTGAAAGGTCAAAAACTGCCTTGAACTTATCAGCCAGCGTAATGTTGAAAGTTGTAACGAACCCAAACAGGAAGAATATCATTCCCATAAAGGCCATACCAACTGCTTGCGTATTTTTCTGTTCTGTCATTGTATGGATTTTTGGTTAAACAAACAATCTGATAGTTTTTAGGAGAGGTAAATTTACATTTTATGATCGATTTTCAAGCGGATCAGAAGCAATAATTATTAATATTTTAAACAATTAAGTTCATTTTGTGAATAACTATATTTGCAGAAACAAACCGGTGAAGACAAGATACTTCATATTTATCTCATACAAAGGGACAATCTACCATGGCTGGCAGATACAACCAAATTCAGTCACAGTTCAAAAGATCCTGGATGAAGCCCTGTCCACTATCCTTAATGAAAAAATCGCAACCACCGGAGCCGGAAGAACTGATACAGGTGTCCATGCCTTGGTTTTCTGCGCCCATTTTGAAAGTAATAATAATGAACTTTCTGCCAATAAAAAACTGATATTCAGGTTAAACCGTTTTCTGCCAAAAGATATTTCAGTTTCGCGAATCTCAAAAGTCCTTCCGGATGCACATGCCAGGTTCAGCGCTGTTTCAAGAACATACAGGTACTACATCTCGACTGTAAAGGATCCTTTTAACGAGGACTCATCATGGTTCCTGCAAGGTGAAATTGATGCAAACCTTATGAGCAAAGCCTGTGAATTGCTGTTAAAACATTCGGATTTTACCAGCTTCAGCAAGCTTCATTCAGATGTCAGGACAAATCTATGCAGGATATTCTCGGCTGACTGGGTCAAGGGAGACAACAGGCTGATTTTTACCATCAGGGCGGACAGGTTTCTGCGAAATATGGTAAGAGCAATAGTCGGTACAATGATTGATGTCGGACGGGGTAAAATAAACCTGAAGGAATTTGAGGGGATAATTCATGCAAAGGACCGTTGCAGGGCGGGGAAATCCGCTCCGGCGAAGGGTTTATTTCTTGAGCAGATCGAGTATCCTGAAGAGATTTTTCTTTAGACTAAATACCCCCCTGCCGCTTTGCGGCATCCCCCCTGGAGGGGGGACAAAATCAAGACATTACAATTCTAAAGGCTGTCATCATTCCATATCTCCCATGATCTTTCGGCCTGTGCATAAAGCATTTTCAGACCTGTAATTATTCTGCTTCCCCGCTCCTGCCCCATACAAAGGAATGACGTAATTTCCGGATTATAAACAAGGTCAAAAAGAATATGCTTCTCATTAAGCAGGCTATAATTGATACCTGGCCGGGTCGTTATGTCCGGGAACATCCCGAGAGGAGTTGTGTTAATTATTATATCAGACTTCTGTATCACTGATGATGTCAGATCTTCATAGGTAAGACAATTTTTCTTCCTTGTCCTTGATACAAAGGTGACATTTATCCCCATTTTTTTCAGAGTATAAGCGACAGCTTTTGAACCGCCGCCGGTTCCAAGTATTAAGGCATTCTTTATTTGCTCAGTGACAAAAGGAACTAGAGATGCTTCTATACCAATTACATCGCTGTTAAATCCGGAAATCCTGATCTTATGTTTTGACCTTTTTATTTTCAGCACATTTACCGCACCAATATCCTTTACTGCAGGTTCGGTATCATCAATGTATTTTATGATTTCTGTCTTATAGGGGATGGTAATATTCAGTCCGCAAAGCTCTGGATTTTCAGAAATCAGATCAGGGAATTTTTCAAGTGTTTCAAGAGGATAATTTTGATATGAACAATCCCTTATCCCTTCCCTGGCAAATTTCCCGGCAAAGTACTTGCCTGAGAAAGAGTGACCGAGAGGATATCCTATAAGGCCGAATTTTCTCATCTGACAGGAGATTGCGTTTTCAGCACAGTAACTGCTTTACTTCTTGTAAGTATCAGGAAGGAACTGAAAGAAAGTATCACCTCTCAGACCCATCCGAAGCGATTCAAGAGGGATTATTTCATTGGGGGCAATATTTCCAAGGTTGACATTTGCTCCGAAATGCTTAATGAACCAAGCCTGCTGTGATTTCATAGGCGCTTCCCATATCACATTTTCGAGTTTGACATGCTCCGAAATTGCACTTATGATCTTGTTATTTATTGATCCATCTTCGTTATATATCCCTGTTGTACCAGATTCACGGGCTTCAGCAATTACTTTTGACGAACCGGCATCCAGTTCAGCCTTCATCATGGTAACCCATTGATCAGGAGTATATACCACCTCCTTCTTTTTGGAACCCACTTCTGATATTACTGTGCCACGTTTTGAAAGAGTTTTGATATATTCAAGCTTCTTTGAATGGTCAATGTCATAAGAACCGTCAGAGACTTCTACAAGCTCAATTTTACATTTATCAAGAAATTTAATGTATTCCTTAAACATATTCCGGACGATGAATGCTTCGAATAATGTTCCCCCAAAATATGGAATGACGCCTGCATCCTTATATATCTTTATTTTCTTTCTGAATCCGGGAGTAACCAGGGATGTTCCGAATCCCAGCTTGACAAAATCGGTGTATTTTCTTCCAACAGACATAAAGTCTTCAGCTTCCCTGATGCTCAGGCCTTTATCCATTACCATTGTAAGTCCGTAATTTCTGGGTTTTGCTGGTCGATCAGGCAAAAAAGGGAGTACTTTTTTCATAATTTATATATTTATTAGCGGGGAATAATCAGATAAGATCATTTTTCTCCAGGAGCCTGATGATCTTTGTTGTCAGGAGTTTTGTGGGGAAGAGGTCAGTAAATTCAGAATAAAGATTTTTATCAGTTTCTATTGCCAGTGACAAGTGTTTCAGAGCTTTTTCATTGCAGCCTGTCTGAAGGTAAAAAGAAGCCAGCAGGTAGTTTATACCCGGCACGTCGCCAGTGACCTTGTATGCATGCTCAAGGTAAGGTATAGCTTTCAGAGCAAGATTTTCCTTCAGAACTATTGTGCCAATATCTGACCAGACTTCATCGTAGTAGGCATCGATTTTAAGTGCTTCCCTGAAACATCTGAGTGCTGCCTTTTTTTCGCCTTTGGCAAAATGTGCCTTCCCAAGAAGGTACCAGAATTCAGGATTCTCATCATCAAGTCTGACTGCTTTTCTGAAATAGATAAGGCTGTCATCGGTATTTCCGGCATTGAGCTCTATTACTCCAAGTCCAAACCACGGATCAGCAAATTCCGGAGCCAGCTCTATAGCATCGTGATAATATTTTTTAGCATGTATCGCCTCATTGGTTTTTTCATAGCATTCTGCGAGGTAGGTCATTGCCTCGAAGCTGTCAGGTTCAACCTCAAGATATTCATGGTAAACAGGGATCGCTTCAGTATATTTTTCCAGATTGCTGAGAATATTGCCTTTATTGAACAGTGCAAAAGAGTTCTGATCATTTATGGCAAGAGCATAATCATATGCTTCAATAGCCTTTTCCGATTGTTCAAGCTTGTTATAGATGATCCCCAGGTTATACCAGGCACTGTCGGAAAAAGGTTCTTCCTCAAGGTACTTGAGGTAAAGACTTATGCTATTATCGAAATCCCCAGTCTTTTCGTAGGCATACGCAAGGTCATACAGATGAGCCTTGAACTCAGGTTCCTTTTCAATGAGCGTCTTAAGGTAAGGTATAAGATGCTCATAATAATTAAGATTCTGCAGTACCGATACTATTGAGAAAAGGATATTTTCAATGTCATCCGAATCGAGACATAAAGCATGGTCAAACATTTTCTTAGCGCCCTGGATATCACCAAGCATGCCTAAAGCCGTACCTTTTGCTATATAGATCTCATGGTTTCCAGGTTCAATGTTCTCAAGTTTCTTAAGTATCTTCAGAGTTTCCACTGCCCTGCCCTTGTCTAGTAATACCCTGGCTTTCCTTAGCTGAATTGATACGGAATTCGGGTGTTGTTTTGTAGCCAGTACGGCAGCTTCGAATGCTTTTAAAGAATTGTTGCTCTCAATATAATAATCTATAATTGATTCAAATTCAATAACATCAAAGAAATAACTCTCATTATTCTTCCTCATTCTCTCGAACTTCAGCACCGCTTGTTTAATTTCATCCTCAAAGGAGAATCCAAACTTTTCCTCTTCCATTACTTTGTCGGTATTTTGCAAAAGTAATACTATTTTTAACAAGGTTAACCTGGCAAATATTCAATTATTAACAATTTAATGTATTTTTAAACACTTAATTATCAATACAATACAAAAGAATATCCGGATTTATGCATTTTTTTACAACCATCACGCAACCTCACTGTACAAATAATCATCTTGTGAATATAAAACAGAATTTTTTACCCTATACCCAATTTACCCTAGAATTAACCTAAATTCTACCTCAGAAGAACCGGGCACCCACCCGGTTTTTCATTTGTATCACTAATACTATTTATTAATATCTTTGCGTTTACACTTTGTCTTTAACTGCACATTATATGAAAAGATCATCGATGAAATCAGCAGTTCTTATTATATGTATCATTATTGTAAGCTTTGTATCCTGTAAAAAAACCGAAAATCCGATAAAATTTCCATTGGGTACTTTTCCTGATTCTGTAATAAGCCTGGCGGATATCAATTCTTCATATGATGATTATAATCTGGATATTTATCAGCTCTATGGTAAAATATACTTTATGTTTTCCAGCAACAGGGGAAGTTCAGGTGGTCAGTTTGATTTTGTTCAGGGTGAAATATCCTTTGTTTTTGATCAGACAACAGGTGAATTCGGATATGACAATATTATATCAAACGATGCATTTCTAACCAAACTGATAAATGCAGCTAACACTGCCGGAGATGACTTCGGTCCTTACAGTCTTGTCAGTACGGTCGACGGGTACGAATATCTTCTAACAGCATCGGAAAATCCGGATGGAAATCTTGATTTCTATTATTTTAAAAACCGACCCGTTTTCGGCTCTACTCTTCCTGATATTCTGGGGCCTTACTCTGCAAAACTACTCAATACATCAGATGATGATGCATACATCAGTTTTAACACAAATCAGGATTCAGCTTATTTTTCATCTGCTGTTGGAGGTAATTTTGATATCTATCTAAAAAACAGACCTGAAGAAACACCAATCGATACCTGGCTGAATGGAGCCTATTCTTCATCTGTAAAGGTCGATAGCATCAACAGCACAAGTGAAGATAAATGTCCTCTTGTTTATAAAGACATTATGCTGTTCGCATCCAACCGTCCAGGTGGTATGGGAGGCTTTGATCTGTACTATTCTATCTTCAAAAAGGGTAAATGGAGCTCACCAGTAAATTTAGGACCCGAAATAAATTCATCTTCAGACGAATTCAGGCCTAGATTATGGATACACACTGAATTCTCAAATAACCTGCTTGTATTTTCTTCCAACAGGACTGGAGGAAAAGGAGGATTTGACTTGTATTTCACAGGTATCAAATTCCCTGAATAAATAGCGGGCAATTACCTCCTCATCTTAACGGCTTCCAGTGTATTCCTAAGTAAAGAAACCCTTGTCATAGGACCAACTCCGCCAGGGACAGGTGTTATATAAGAGCATTTAGGGGCTACATTGTTGAAATCGACATCGCCTGCAAGCTTCCATCCTGTTTTTGTTTCAGGAGCATTGATCCTTGTTGTCCCCACATCAATGACCACAGCACCTGTCTTAACCATATCAGCCCTGACAAAACCCGGTGATCCTAAAGCGGCAATGATTATATCTGATTCTTTTACAATATTTTCCAGATTTTTTGTCCTGCTGTGAACTACAGTGACTGTCGCATCCATTCCTTTCTGGGAAAGCAGTATGCTGACAGGCCTGCCCACAATGTTGCTCCTTCCTATTACCACACACCTCTTTCCTGATGTCTCTATTTTATACCTTTTAATAAGCTCTATTATTCCATAGGGAGTTGCAGGCAGAAATCCGGGGAGGCCAATGACCATCTTCCCGATGTTGACCGGGTGAAAACCGTCAGCATCCTTTGAAGGATCTATCGACTCAATAACCTTATTCTCATTTATATGATCCGGAAGCGGCAACTGCACTATGAAGCCATCGACGTCGTTATCATTATTAAGCTCCCCGATTTTGTACAGAAGGATTTCTTCAGCTACATCCGCGTCATATTTAAACAGTGATGACCGGAAACCGACTTCTTCACAGTCTTTAACTTTGTTGGCAACATAGGTTTGGCTTGAACCGTCATTACCTACAAGAATTGCTGCCAGGTGGGGTGTTTTCCTTCCCTCCTTTTTTAACCTTATTACTTCTTCAGCAATTTCCCGTTTAATTTCGGATGCTATTTTTTTACCGTCAATAAGTGTGTACATATTGCCTGATTATCTTCGTCCCATAAGTCGTGCAGCATTACCACCCTTTGTCATCATCTTCATCATTTTCCTGGTCTCATCAAACTGTTTCACAAGCTTATTAACCTCCTGAACCGTCGTGCCGCTACCCATAGCTATTCTCTTGCGCCTGCTTCCATTCAGAACAACAGGATTAGTCCTTTCTTCAGGAGTCATGCTTCGTATTATTGCCTCTATTCCCTTAAATGCATTATCATCAATATCAAGATCTTTTACTGCTTTTCCGACACCCGGGATCATACCCATAAGGTCCTTTACATTCCCCATCTTCTTGATCTGCTGAATCTGAGCGATAAAATCATTGAAATCGAACTGGTCTTTAGCGATTTTCTTCTGAAGCTTCCTGGCTTCTTCCACATCATACTGTTCCTGTGCTTTTTCAACGAGAGATACGATATCTCCCATTCCAAGAATCCTGTCGGCCATTCGCACGGGATAAAAGATGTCGATTGCATCCATCTTTTCTCCGGAACTTACAAACTTGATCGGTTTATTGACAACCGACCGAATGGAAAGGGCTGCTCCTCCGCGTGTATCTCCGTCAAGCTTTGTCAGGACAACACCGTCGAAATCGAGCCTGTCATTGAATTCCTTTGCAGTGTTGACAGCATCCTGTCCTGTCATTGAATCGACCACGAAGAGTATTTCATGCGGATTTACTGCCTCCTTCACTGAAGAGATTTCTTTCATCATCTCTTCATCAACAGCCAGGCGGCCTGCAGTGTCGATAATGACCACATCGTATCCTTTTATTTTTGCCTCCCTTACGGAATTCTTCACAATCTGCACAGGATTCATATTTCCTTCTTCCGTATAAACCGGCACTTCAACCTGTGTTCCGATTATTTTCAGCTGTTCAATAGCTGCAGGACGATAAACGTCTCCGGCAACCAGCACAGGATTTTTACCTTTTTTACTCTTAACCCATTTGGCCAGTTTTCCGCTGAAAGTTGTCTTGCCTGATCCCTGCAGACCTGCAATCAAAATGACGGAAGGATTGTATTTTATGTTGATCTCAGTTTTATCTCCTCCCATCAGTTCAGCCAGCTCATCATGTACAATCTTGATCATCATCTGGGATGGATTTACCGATTTAAGTACCTCCTGACCCAGCGCCCTGGCTTTTACCGTATCGGTAAACTGTTTGGCTATCTTAAAATTAACATCAGCATCCAGAAGAGCTCTGCGAACCTCCTTAAGTGTCTCAGCAATATTTATTTCCGAAATCCTGCCCTGCCCCTTTAGTATTTTAAAGGATCGCTCCAGTCGTTCGCTTAAGTTTTCAAACATATTATATTATTGGTATTGATTATATTCTGGTTTATTTACATCCTTTCAGGCATTTCTATGCCCAGCAGCCACATCCCTGAACCGAGCACCCTTCCGGTGACCTCGGAAAGCGCAAGCCTCAGGTTCCTGATTGACGGATTCTCTTCCCCTAAAATTGAAAAATCGTGATAGAACTGATTATACTCCCTTGCAAGTTCATAGCAATAATTTGCCACTATTGCAGGGCTGTATCCTTCTGCAGCTTCAGAAACATTTATTTTGAAGTTGCGCAGAAGTTTTATAAGTAATATTTCTTTGGCACCAAGTGTTGTGTCAGACAGGATGTTATTATCATATTTAATGTTAGTCTGGTCGGCTTTCCTCAATACCGATTTAATTCTGGCGAACGTATACTGGATAAATGGTCCGGTATTTCCGTTAAAATCAATTGATTCAGCGGGATTGAATGTCATATTCTTCCTCGGATCAACCTTGAGTATGAAATACTTTAAAGCGCCCAGACCGATTTTACGGAAGACTTCCTCCTTTTCGTCTTCATTGAAATCTGCCAGCTTCCCAAGCTCAAGAGAAACCTCCCGGGCAGTGATTTTCATTTCATTAATAAGGTCATCTGCATCAACTATTGTTCCTTCCCGTGATTTCATTCTTCCTTCCGGAAGTTCAACCATTCCGTAAGAGAAATGGATCAAGCCGTCGGACCACTTATACCCAATTCTTTTAAGAACGGCCTTAAGGACCTGGAAATGATAGTTCTGCTCATTCCCAACAACATAAATGCATTTATTAAAACCGTATTTAGCCTGGCGCAAAACAGCTGTACCAATATCCTGAGTTATATAAACTGCAGTCCCATCGGAGCGGAGCAGCAGCTTATTGTCAAGATTGTCGGCAGTCAGGTCAATCCATATAGAGCTGTCGTCTTTTTTGTACAGTACACCTTTTTTAAGTGCGTCAAGTATAATATCCTTGCCGTGCTGGTATGTTTCTGATTCATAATAGATTTCATCAAAGTCCACACCCAGAGCCCTGTATGTTTCATCAAAGCCTGCATACACCCATGAATTCATTTTCATCCAGAGATCCAATACTTCCTTATCACCGGCCTCCCATTTAATGAGCATTTCCCGAGCTTCCTTCATTAGCGGTGCTGAATTCCTTGCTTCATCCTCATCCAATCCTTTTTTCATAAGCTCATCTGCCTGAAGCTTATATTCTTTCTCGAACATTACATAGTATTTACCAACCAGATGATCTCCCTTCATACCTGTTGATTCCGGCGTTTCTACATTTCCGTATTTCTGCCATGCAAGCATCGATTTGCAGATATGGATTCCCCTGTCATTTACAATGTTTGTCTTTATCACCCTGTGACCGCAGGCTGAAAGTATCCTGTAAAGTGAAAAACCTATAAGGTTATTGCGAATATGGCCCAGATGAAGCGGCTTGTTGGTATTCGGAGATGAATATTCAATAAGAATTGTTTCAGGATTGGAGACCAGGCTCTTGCCGAAAAGGTTACTCTCTGAGATCATTTTGCTGAAATTCTCAATCCACCATGCATCTGAGATCTCCAGATTAAGGAATCCTTTGATCACATTGTATCCTTTTATTGCAGGGAAAGTTGCTGTAAGATAATTCCCAATGGTTTCTCCGGTCTTCTCAGGTGTATTTTTTGAAAAACGCAGTAAAGGGAAAACAACCAGGGTGAAATCGCCTTTGAAGTCTTTCCTTGTTTCCTGTATCTGGATAAGCTCATTAGCTGCATCACCTTTATAAAGAACCTTTACAGCTTCCCTGATCTTTTCCTTAAGAATACTCTCCATCTGTTCTTCAAATTTCAGGCTGCTAAGATAACATTTTAATAAATTGACATATAAAAAATGAGATCCAAAACCTGTCTCTCAAAAAATGAAAATAATCACTTGTTTATACAAACAGTTGAAAATATTTGACAATCGGACAATTATTATTGATGAAGATTTGATGAAGAATAATATTATTGTTAAAAAGATATGTAAATTTATCATGAAATTCATAACTGATTAAGCATTAACATAGTTTATCAAGTGGAACTGAAAAATATTTACATTGAGTCTACTGTTAAAACGCCCCAGATTGATCTTAATCATCTTACAGGAGAACTGATACTTTCAGGAAGGTCAATTCCCGAAAATGCTGCTGATCTATACGATCAAGTACTGAAATGGGTTAATCAGTATGCAAAAGATCCGAGGCATACCACAAATCTGAGGCTTAATCTTGAATATTTCAATACAGCCTCATCAATATGGCTGGCAAAAATAGTAAAGGTCCTTTGCGCCATAAAAGAACCGGAAGCCACTCTCATTATTCACCTTTATTTCAATATAGAGGAATTCGACAGTATGGAAGTAGAGGACCTCAAGGATGCTTTAAGTCCCATAATTGATATGGTAGGAACACCTACCGTAAGCCTTGGCATTAAAATCTACGGTACGGATGAAAATGGTGAGATATTGAAAGAGTCAATGGTTCTCATTTAGTCTATTTTCTAAACTCATAGCTTTAACATTTTTTCTCATTTTTTTGGCATAACTTTAGTACGCCATTATTCTCAATTATTATGCGCAGAGTATTAATAGTCGTGTTATCAATCTTCAGTGTTATGGAAATTTATTCCCAGAATAAATCAACTGACAGACAGCCGGTTGCAGCAGGCAGTTTTTATGAAGCCGATAAGGAAGCCCTCACACGTGATATTGCAGGTCTTTTCGCTGAATGCAAAAAATCATCAGCCACATGGAAAGTCAGGGCAATCATAGCCCCTCATGCCGGATATGTTTTCTCAGGCAAGATTGCAGCGTCGGCCCTGTCGATAACGCCAAAAAATGCCGCAATAAGCAATATTTTCCTGATTGGCTCCAGCCATGTAATGGCCTTTGATGGCGCCTCAGTATACAATACCGGTGATTTTATAACCCCGCTGGGAAAAGCGATTGTAAACAGGGAAATTGCCAGCAAGCTTAAGAGTGAAAACAAGGTTTTTGATTTTCCTGTCACTGCACACATGCAGGAACACAGCCTGGAGGTCCAGATTCCGCTGATTCAGTATTATTATACAAAAACACCGAAGATCGTTCCAATAATAATAGGAACAAATAATACCAACACTATCAAACTCATTGCCGAAGCTCTCAAACCATATTTCACTCCGGAGAATCTCTTCCTGATAAGCAGTGATTTTTCACACTACCCGTTATACAAGGATGCTGTTTATGTTGATAATCAGACTGCTGAAGGAATTGTTACAGGTGATCCACGGGCCTTTCTTACTGCAATGAAAAACAATTCTTCAAAGAATTATCCGGGTCTGGTAACAAGCATGTGCGGATGGACTTCAGGTCTTACACTGATGTATCTGGCTGAAGGTGATAAAAACCTTGAATTCAAACAGATTGATTATTGTAATTCAGGTGATACACAATACGGAGACAAAGACAGGGTGGTCGGTTATAATGCCATTGCCCTGATCGAGAAAAATTTAAATATGAAAAATGAACAGACGTCATCCGCGGATGTTACATTTTCTATATCGGAAAAAGAGCAGCTTTTCTCAATAGCTCGTAACAGCATCAGGACAATGCTTTATGAAAACAAAAGATATCCCATTGATGAAGAAAAGATACCCGAAGCTCTGAAAGAACAGATGGGAGCTTTTGTGACACTTAAGATCAACGGCAATCTCAGGGGTTGTATAGGAAGATTCCTGTCATCTGATCCGCTTTACGAAGTTGTCCAGGCTTCTGCTTTGTCATCAGCCTTTGAAGATACCCGCTTCTACCCTCTTACAAAAGAAGAGTTTGATAAAATCGAAATGGAGATAACGGTCCTGGGTCCCATGAAAAAAATCGACAATATCAGCGAGATAGTTCTGGGGAAACATGGGATTTATATAAAGAAGGATTTCCGGGCAGGTACCATGCTGCCACAGGTAGCGACAGAAAATAACTGGACAGTTGAACAGTTCCTTGGCTATACCTCAAGGGATAAGGCAGGACTGGGATGGGATGGCTGGAAAAATGCCGAGATCTTCATCTATGAGGGTATCGTACTTGAAGAAAACAAGAAGTAACTATGTATCATGTCATCGGAACAGGAATTACTGTCTCTGTTCTCTATTTAATAAGCTTCATTTTTTACCGGACAGGTGTATATTCTCTTGCCTGGCACAGGAGACTCTGGAATTCCGTCCTTGCCATAACTTTTATTTTTACAGCGCTGGCCGGTCTGTTTATGGCGCTGCAAATAAATTTCAAATGGGATATACCGGGAATAAAATCTATATTAAAATGGCATGTTGAAACAGGAGCCGGTATGGCAATAACCGGCATATTTCACTTTATCTGGCACTTATCGTATTTCAGCAAAATATTTTCCGGAACTGAAGAGCCTTCAGGGATGCATACCTATACCAAAATGAGCCCTTCAGATATCAGCATCAATCTGTTTCTCATCGGATTTACCAGCATGTCAGTACAGATCCTGCTGATCAGGGAGGTGATGAATATTTCGGGCGGCTATGAACTAACTGCAGGAATATTTCTTGGCTCATGGCTTATTGCATCAGGAATCGGTGCTGCAGCTGCAGGAAAATCAGCGCTGAATGACATCCGCAGGATCAACCTGATGTTTTCAGTAAGTCCTTTGATTTCCATTGCATTGCTTATCCTTTTCTCCAGGCTTTTCCTGCAAACCGGAGTGACTCCCTCATTCCTTTTAAGCATGATTTTCACCTTCCTGGTTTTGGTCCCCTTCTGCCTGGTATCAGGTTTCAGCTTTGTCAAGCTTATTGCCGCTGCAAAATCAGGTAATGATTTCATTCCGGGCAAATCCTTTTCCATTGAGACCATCGGCGGAATTGCGGCTGGTATTATTCTGTCGGTTCTTACTGCAGGCTGGTTCAATACATATCAGCTTCTCCTTACAATTATTCTGTTGGCAGTGGCTTATGCTCTTCTGACAGGTTATATCCATAACAGGAAAATAAAAATCATAATAAAGACAGTTACGGCAGTTCTTGCGACTATAATTATTTTATCCGATCCGGATGTCCATATCAGGCAACTACTCATGCCAGGAGTCAAAATCACTGATACACAGGATACTCCATACGGGAATATTACAACCGGGGAATACAAAGGCGAGAAAAGCATATATTTTAATCACAGGTTGCTTGTCTATTCTGGTGATGTAGCTGAAAGAGAAGAAAACATACACTATGCTATGCTTCAGAAGAAGAATCCTGAAAAAGTTCTGCTTATTTCAGGATCCCTGAAATCGCATCTGCCTGAGATAATTAAGTACCCTGTAAAAGAAGTTGTTTATATTGAGAGGGATCCTGAACTGATAAAATCAGTAACAGAACAAGCTGATCCCGGCAGTGCAGAGCTGAAGATTGAAAATAAGGATGCATTCAGGTACATGAAAAGCAGGGGAGATAAATTCGATGCGATCCTGCTTCTTCTGCCTCCACCTTCTACCCTCTCACTGAACAGGTATTACACCAAGGAGTTCTTTGTTGATGCTAAGAAAAGACTTACCTCAGGAGGTATATTCATGTGCTCGCCCGGGATATGGGATAATTACCCCAACAAAGAATCCATTAACTTTTTTTCATCCATTTATAACAGCTTAGCCGGAGTATTCAAATATGTAAAGCCTGTTGCCGGAAATAAACTCTACTTTATTGCATCAGACTCTGAAGTGTCAGCTTCAATTTGCAGACTTACAGAGGAAAGAAATATAAATAATGTCTATGTCTGCTCCGATTTCCTTGCTGACGACCTGATGGAGAATAAATCAGCTGAGATTATTTCACTTCTTGATCCACAGGTTAGGAAAAACAGTTCAGTATTCCCGACAGCAAGCTTTCATTTCCAGTCATACAGCATAAGCAAGAATCTTAACGAAAAGATCCCGTCAATAATTCTTATGATAGTAATTTTCGCATTGCCCGTCCTTACCGTGCGAAGAAAAAACCTTTTAATGTATTGCAGTGCCTCTGCGTTGTCAGGTTTTGAAATAATCATTCTGTTATCGCTTCAGCTTACAGTAGGCAATATGTATCAATTCACCGGTATTATTCTGGCAGCGCTTATGGCTGGTCTGGCTGCCGGTGCAGGAATGAACATAAGGTTCCTGAATGCATTATCATTAAAGGTCAAAGCCCTTTTCCTGATCGCATATTATGCCATAGTTGCCATGGGTGCCAGTTTTCTGTTGTCGGTCAACAGCATTCCTGCGGCAATACTTATTATAATAATATCAGCCCTTTTACCCTCATTTATTACAGGTCATATTTTCCGTGAACTTACCATCACAGATAATAACGGATCAGCATCTGCCGTAATCTATAGTGCAGATCTTGCCGGATCAGCTTTCGGATTTATCCTCATTTCAGGTGTGGCAATTCCACTAATCGGGTTGAAAGCTTCAATATTTTTATTATCGGGCCTGATTTTTGCCGGGATTCTTCTTGGAACAAACAGGAACAAATAGTAGTTTTATTCTCTGGAGCATTCATTAAAATGAGAGATAGATCTTATAATAAAAGTAAACGCGACTTTGTGAAAAAATGCCTGGCATTCTCGGCAGGTATTGTTACATATCCATGTTCTGCTTTTATGAATGGCGTCATTCCGGGGGAGCAGGAATTGCATCGTAAAGTCGCCATGTTCCAGGAAGAGACGCCGAGAGGAATAGTATGCAGGATATGTCCAAACGAATGTGTTCTTAAAGAGGGTGAGATCAGTGACTGCAGAAACAGGATAGTCCGCAATTCCAAACTTTATACCATGGCATATGGCAATCCGTGCTCTGCCAATGTGGATCCCATTGAAAAGAAACCCCTTTATCATTTTTTCCCGGGATCAAGGGCATATTCAATAGCTACGGCAGGATGTAATCTTGCCTGTCTTAACTGCCAGAACTGGACAATCTCACAAACCAGTCCTGATAAAACAAGAAATTACGACCTGTTGCCGGAAAGAGTTGTAGAGGAGAGTATCAGGAATAATTGCAAATCTATTGCATATACATACTCTGAGCCGACAACATTTTATGAATATGCCTATGAAACTGCCTCTATTGCAAAAAATTCGGGTGTAAAAAACATTTTTAAAACAAATGGATATATCAATCCTGAACCGTTAAGAAAGATTTGCAGTGTACTTGATGCAGCAAATGTTGACCTTAAATCTTTTAATGACAGCACCTATCTAAAGCTCACCGGAGGCAAGCTTCAACCTGTACTTGATGCGCTCAAAATATACAAGGATATGGGGACATGGCTTGAAATCACAAACCTGATTGTACCCACATGGAGCGATAATACTGAAGAGATAGGCAGAATGTGCAAATGGCTAAGTGAGAACGGATTCAAGGAGACTCCACTGCATTTCAGCAGGTTCTATCCTACTCACAAACTTGAACAGCTGCCTCCTACTCCGGTCGAGCTGCTGAGGGATGCATTAAAGATTGCCATCGCTGAAGGATTAAAATATGTCTATATCGGCAATGTGCCGGGAAATGAAATGGCTGATACAAAGTGTCCCTCCTGCGGTACGACAGTTATTGGAAGACAGGGTTACAGGATTACCGTAAACAATATGGAGGGAGGAAAATGCAAGAATTGCAAGAATGTTATTGATGGTGTATGGGGTTGATTAAAGCTGTGATGATCTGAAATGAAAGAATCCGAAGCAAGAGAGACAATAGAAAAACTCCGCAGAGAGATAGAAGAGCATAATCACAGGTATTATGTCCTTAATAATCCTGTTATCTCAGATTTTGATTATGATCTCCTTTTAATTGAGCTTGATACGCTTGAAAAGAAGTTTCCATCTCTTATAACAGGCGAATCTCCAACCCAGCGGGTCGGAAGCGACCTCAAGAATGAATTCAGACAATATGATCACAGGTATCCAATGCTGTCACTGGGCAATACCTATAGTGAAGATGAGTTAAGAGATTTTACCGACAGGGTGGAGAAAACGGCGGGAGGGCCTGTGGAATATGTTTGCGAGCTTAAATTTGATGGAGCTTCAATAAGCATGACCTACAAAAATGGGGTACTGTTAAGGGCTCTTACCCGCGGAGATGGCACTAAAGGTGATGATGTTACAATGAATATCAGAACTATCCGGAGCATTCCTTTAAGAGTCAAGGGGGAGAACATTCCTGATGAATTCATTATGAGAGGAGAGGTCCTTATGCCAAGGGCTGTATTTGAACGGCTTAATAATGAAAGAATTAAATGCGATCTTCCCGCATTTGCAAATCCACGAAATGCAGCCTCCGGAACATTGAAGCTGCTCAATCCGCGAATGGTAGCTTCCAGGGAACTTGACTGCATGTTCTATTTTCTTCTTGCCGAAGAATTACCTCATGAAACCCATTTTGATAATCTGATGAATGCCATGAAGTGGGGTTTCAGGGTTTCTGACAATATTAGAGTCTGCAGAGGCATTGAAGAAGTAATGAGCTTCATAAACTCCTGGGAATCTGAGCGGAAAAAGCTTCCCTATGATATTGACGGAGTTGTAATCAAAATAAATTCCCTTGCTCTCCAGGAAGAGCTTGGCTATACGGCTAAATCTCCACGATGGGCGATAGCCTATAAATACAAGGCTGAGCAGGTATCAACAAAGCTTCTGTCAGTATCATACCAGGTAGGCAGAACTGGAACAGTTACACCTGTTGCTAACCTTGAGCCGGTTTTCCTGGCAGGATCAACAGTAAAACGCGCTACTTTACATAATGAAGATCAGATAGCCCTGCTGGGCCTTCATGTCAATGATATGGTATATGTTGAAAAAGGCGGAGAGATAATTCCAAAAATAGTTGGTGTTGACCATTCATCGCGTAATGAAAACAGCAGGGAAATAGAATTTATTACCAGTTGTCCGGAATGCGCAACTGCACTGGTTAGAAATGAAGGAGAGGCAAATCATTATTGTCCCAACTACCTTCACTGTCCGCCGCAGCTTAAAGGAAGAATTGAACATTTCGTCAGCAGAAAGGCGATGGATATCGATGGACTTGGCGAAGAGACTGTTGATCTTCTCTTTAAAAACAAGCTGATAAGAAATTATGCAGATATTTATAATCTCAGGACTGAACAGCTTATTCCGCTGGAACGCATGGGTGAAAAATCGGCAATTAACATTGTCAACAGTATAAATAACTCATTGGCAATACCTTATAACAGAGTTCTTTTTGCCCTTGGCATAAGGCATGTCGGAGAAACTGTCGCTAAAACAATTGCGGAAAAATTCAGGTCAATAGATAAGCTTATCGGGGCAAGCCTGGAAGAACTGACCAGCATCCGGGAAATAGGTCCTAAAATAGCTTCAAGCATAATATCATTTTTCGCTGATGAAGATAACATATTAATAATTGACCGGTTAAAATCATACGGCGTGAAGTTCAGTGAGGATGGAAACAAGGAGCCTGTGAGTGACAGGCTTAAAGGGAAGTCAATTATTATATCCGGTGTTTTCAGGAAACATACAAGGGAGGAATATAAAGAGATTATTGAAAATAACGGAGGCAGGAATTCCACTTCACTATCTGCTAATACTTCTTTTATTCTTGCCGGAGAAGAGATGGGTCCCTCAAAGAAAGAGAAAGCTGCAGAGCTTGGGATCCCTCTGTTGAGTGAAGATGAATTTCTTAAATTAATCGGTGAAGAATAATATTTTTACCCTGCTTACATTAATAAAAAACTGTTAGGTTTGCATTATGGAATTATTCAGTGAGATCAGGCTGAAAACAGGAAACTCAATCCTTTCAAAGAAGCTTGGAAAGGTCAGGAGAAAAGTTTTTTACTCAAATATAAGCCGTATAAAAAGCATAGGTATTATATGGGATGCCTCAAAACCTGAGGATTTCATTAATCTGTCAAGGTTTCATCAACAAATGAATGAAAGAGGTATTAACGTAAACATTCTTGGGTATTACCCGGGGAAAGAGCTCCCAAATCAATATACTGCGCTGAGGTATCTTACCTGTTTCAGGAAACAGGAGATCAATTTATTTTATGTTCCGGTATCATCTGAAACAGAGAGGTTCATCAATACAATGTTCGACGTACTGATCGATGTTAATTTTGAAAAATCATTTCCGTTATGTTATATATCCTCCTTATCCAAAGCCAGCTTCAAGGTTGGATTGTTTGACAAGGAAGCAGACTCTTCAACTTTCGATCTGATGATTGAATTGAAAAAGCCTGTACGTATTGAAGAATATCTTTCTAACGTTGTTCATTATCTGGAGATGATAAATTCAGGATCATCAGTACAAGCTGATAAAAATTAATTATGGAAAAATTCAAAGGTACCGGCGTGGCTATTGTCACACCATTCAAAAACGATTTAAGTATTGATTATGATGCTCTTGGCCGGGTGGTAAGTCATGTAATTAAAGGAGGCGTAAACTATATCGTAGTTATGGGTACAACAGGCGAAGCCTCCACCCTTACATTGGATGAAAAGAAGGCTGTATTATCATATGTTACCAGAGCGATTAACAATCGTGTACCTCTGGTTGTCGGTATTGGCGGAAACAATACTCAGGAGGTTATTAACACCATCAGGGAATTAAACCTGGAAGGAGTTGACGGAATATTGTCTGTTACGCCATATTATAACAAGCCGAGCCAGACCGGGATTTTTCAGCATTTTAAAGCTATCTCAGAATCCAGTCCGTTGCCATTGATCATTTATAATGTTCCGGGAAGAACAAGCTGTAATATCACTTCAGATACATGCCTTAAGCTTGCCAATGAATGTACAAATATTGTTGCTGTAAAAGAAGCTTCAGGCGATCTGGCCCATATAATGAGGATAATTAAAGAGAAACCAGAGAATTTCCTTGTTATTTCGGGGGATGACATGCTTACCCTGCCTGTCGTGGCAGCAGGAGGAGATGGTGTGATATCTGTTCTTGCAAATGCTTATCCGGCAGAATGCAGCGAGCTTGTCCGTCATTTGTTAAAAAATGAATACAAGGCTGCCCGTGAGATCCAGTTCCGTCTTATTGAATTGATAGAATTGTGCTTTGCAGACGGAAATCCTTCAGGAATAAAAGCTTTCCTGAGCATAATGAATATCTGTCAGAATATTTTAAGGCTTCCGCTTGTTCCTGTCAACCAGACAGTTTTTTCGAGGATACAGAAAGCCGTGGAAGAGACAAGGTAATCCTGGAATTATTTAGCAGGCGGGGCTCCGGCAGCCTGCTGCAAACCATGACAATGCTTATATTTTTTGCCGCTCCCGCATGGGCAGGGGTCATTACGTCCTACTTTCTTATCAACCCTTACAGGTTCGGTTTTTTGGTTTTTATCCTGACTGCCGCCTCCTGTGCTGCTATATTGTGAAAAATCACTCTTGGATGTTCTCAGGTTCTCGACCTGCCGGCGACGCTGAGCCTCTTTTACCTGATCCGGATCCTGATTAGGAATATATCCCTTCATCAATGTGCTTACAACGTCCTTATTCACCTTATCAAGCATTGTCTTGAACAGTCCAAATGACTCGAACTTGTAGATAAGCAGAGGGTCTTTCTGCTCATAGGTAGCATTCTGAACTGACGTCTTTAGCTCATCCATTTCCCTCAGATGCTCTTTCCATGCTTCGTCTATTGTCGCCAGAACTACCGTTTTTTCATACGCTTTCGCCAGCTCTTTCCCTTCCGATTCAGCTGTGGCTTTAAGATTTGTAACAACCTGGAATACCTTAACACCGTCAGATATGGGAACTACCACGTTTTCGTAGACATGTGACATTCGTTCATAAACATCTTTCAGAACCGGGTAGGCCTGCTGAGAAATAGTCTCAACTTTCCTCCTGTATGTATCCAGAACTTTTGAATATATTTTTTCAGTTATTTCTACTGATGAGCTCTTGTTAAACTCCTCGGAAGGAACAGGAGAATCCATTGAAAATGAACGTATAAGGTCAAAATCAAAACCTTCAAAATCTCCTTCATTGTGATATGTTTCGACAAGACTTTCAGTAACATCGAACATTGAATTTGCAACATCAACGCTTAATCGTTCGCCAAGAAGGGCATGTCGTCTTTTCTTGTAGATAACCTCTCTTTGTGAGTTCATCACATCATCGTATTCAAGGAGCCTCTTCCTGATGCCGAAATTGTTCTCTTCAACTTTTTTCTGTGCACGTTCTATTGATTTGGTGATCATGGAATGCTGGATCATCTCACCGTCCTTGAGACCGAGCTTGTCCATAATACCTGCTATCCTTTCCGATCCAAAGAGTCTCATCAGCTCATCCTCAAGGGAAACAAAAAACTGTGATGAGCCCGGGTCACCCTGTCTTCCTGCACGTCCCCTCAGCTGCCTGTCCACCCTTCGTGATTCATGCCTTTCGGTTCCTATAATTGCCAGTCCTCCGGCCTTTTTTACTTCATTAGTAAGCTTAATGTCGGTACCACGCCCTGCCATATTGGTGGCAATTGTAATTGTTCCTGTCTTACCTGCCTCTGCAACAATCTCTGCCTCTCTCTGATGAAGCTTGGCATTAAGAACATTATGCTTTAAGCCTTTCATCTTGAGCATCCTGCTCAGCAATTCAGATATTTCAACTGAGGTCGTTCCTACAAGAACAGGTCTTCCCTGACGATACATTTCCGAAATTTCGTCAATGACGGCATTGTACTTCTCTCTTTTTGTTTTGTAGATTATATCTTCCCTGTCATTCCTGATCACTTTTACATTTGTAGGAATGACCACTACATCAAGCTTGTAAATATTCCAGAACTCTCCTGCCTCAGTTTCAGCAGTACCTGTCATACCTGCAAGCTTGTGGTACATCCTGAAGTAGTTCTGCAGGGTTATTGTTGCATATGTTTGTGTTGCGGCTTCAACTTTGACATTTTCCTTTGCTTCAATAGCCTGGTGAAGACCGTCGGAGTATCTTCTGCCTTCAAGTATCCTGCCTGTCTGCTCATCGACAATCTTCACCTTGTTATCCATGACGACATATTCCACATCCCTGTCAAAAAGAGTCCACGCCTTGAGTAGCTGTGTCATTGTATGAACCCTCTCCGACTTCACGGAATAATCCTGCAGAAGCTCATCCTTTATTTTTAGTTTTTCCCGTTCGTCTTTTCCTGATTTTTCGAGTTCGGCTATTTTTGATCCCACATCGGGAAGAATGAAAAAGCTTGCATCCTCAACCGAATCTGAGATGAGATCAATCCCTTTTTCCCTCAGTTCAATTGAATTTTGTTGTTCTTCAATTACAAAATATAACTCATCAGTCACCTTGGGCATATCCTTGCTGTTGTTCTGCATATAGAAGTTTTCAGTCTTCTGAAGCAGTGTCTTATTGCCTTCCTCGCTTAAGAATTTTATCAGTGCATTATTTTTTGGAAGGCCTTTATATGCTCTTAAAAGAAGCTTTCCCCCTTCCTCATTCTTTTCTTCGCCAATAAGTCGTTTCGCATCAGCAAGTATCTGTGTGACAAGTTTTTTCTGAGCTGTAACCAGCTTATCCACTTTTGGCTTAAGCTCATCAAACTGCTGTGTATCGCTTTTGGCCGTTGGGCCGGATATTATAAGCGGAGTACGTGCATCATCCACAAGCACAGAGTCAACTTCATCCACAATGGCATAATGGTGCTTGCGCTGCACAAGGTCCTCAGGATTAATTGCCATATTATCCCTCAGATAATCGAATCCAAATTCATTGTTGGTCCCGAAAGTGATATCGGCGTTATATGCTTTCCTTCTGTCGACTGAGTTAGGCTGATGTTTATCAATACAGTCAACTTTCAGGCCATGGAATTCATACATGGGCCCCATCCATTCAGAGTCTCTTTTTGAAAGATAATCGTTGACTGTTACTATATGCACTCCTCTCCCGGCAAGGGCATTCAGGAATACAGGAAGCGTAGCAACTACTGTTTTACCCTCACCTGTAGCCATTTCGGCAATTTTCCCCTTATGAAGAGCCACACCTCCTATCAGCTGGACATCGTAATGTACCATATCCCATACGATCTCGTTTCCTCCTGCGATCCACTTGTTCTGCCAGTAAGCCTTATCATCTTTTACAGTGATGCTTTCCCTCGTAGCAGCCAGATCCCTGTCATACTGCCTTGCCGTAACTTCTATAACGCTGTTTTCCTTGAATCTCCTGGCAGTCTCCTTCATTACTGCAAATGCAGCGGGAACGCACTGATCAAGAATTTCCTCCAGCTTTTCGTCAATGAGCTTTTCAAACTTATCAATCTGGTTATATATCTCTTCTTTCTGGTAAACATTTTCTTCAGCTTCAGCCTTTTCCTTTAATGATCTTATCTCTTTTTCGTCTTCTTCAATATTATCAAATATCACCTTCTTTATTTCCAGAGTTTTGTCTCTTAACTGGTCGTTTGAAATATCCCTGAGTTTGTCAAATTCTGCACGGATCTTTTCAACATAAGGATTTATCTCCTTAATGTCCTTCTCATACTTATTCCCCAGAAAAAAACCCAGGACTTTTGTTATAATGCTCATTTTAACAGTTTTTACAGAAAATGCAAAATTAATCTATTTTTCGGATATAGAAATGGCATAAACAGAAGAGACGTTGCATTCAACGTCTCTTAACTGGTTATTTATTTTATGAGGGTATATTTATGGATCTTGCTGCCTGTCGCGGAACGAACGACAATGAAGTACAATCCTGATGGCTGACCGGAAATATCAATAGCCAGCTCTTCGCTGCCATTTGTAATATCTGTCTTTATCCTGACACCTGTTGAGCTGTATACTTCATATCTCACCTGTCTTCCGGAGATTTCCAGGTCTTTAATCTTAAACAGTCCTTTACCTGGATTTGGATAGACAACAGCAGTTTCATAACTGGTTTTTTCAATCCTGTCAATAAGCGGACCTATGTGAAAATCCTCAATTGCCCAGCCCCATCCATTGGCAAAGGGATCTGAGAATAATCTGAATCTCACCATCATTGTGTCTCCGCCTGAAATGCTGGAAGAAGTCTTTGGAAATATGATGTGCTTCAACATCATTGACTCTTTACCCACGTAGGTTGAGTTATTTCCGGTAATAGAGCTGTTATATGCAGTTTCCCACGATTTAATATATCTGGAGTCATATCCATCGGTCAGCGGGAACCATGTCTTCCCGTAGTTTTTGGATCCCTCTATAATAACATAATCGTAAAAATCCTCTGAGCCATAAACCGAACCGTCTTCTCCCGGTTCCACAAGGACAAGCTCCATGAAGCTTATGATCATGCCGTTAGCATCAAATATTACCGGATGCCTGAGCATCGCTGAGAAATTCAGTTTCCCGTCATTTGTCTCCGGACTCACATAGGGATGTTCTGAGTGCAATCCGTAATTTAAGAAATTATTGGGCTTTACGATTTCAAATCCGATATTGAAAAAATCTCCTGATGCATCAGTGAAGTCAGTTGAATAGCCTGAAACAACTGAGCTTATATCTTCAATTCTTATTGTGAAGTAACCATTTTCAGGTACTGTTTTCGTATTCGGGACAGAGGCTTTATCACGGGCTATTATGCGGTAACGGATAGAATCTCCTCCCTGCAATGAAAGGGATCCTGCTTTCAGTGAAGCAGTATATGAATAGTTATCTCCTGCCTTAAGACCAATATATCCTGATGCGCCTTCATTTACTAAATATTCAGCATAAACCGTATCTATTCCTATATTATCCGCAACCTGAGCTTCGAATGTTATAGTATCAACTTTCTCGAAATAATACTCAACAGGAGTATGTACCATTACGGGTTTCACTGTATCCATTCCAATACGAACACTGTAGCGGAATTCGTCTACATATGAAGGAGATCTGTATATACGTAAAAAATGATCTCTGACAAACATATAATATTCCAGATTGGCATCAAAGTAAGGTATGGGGATCGTTACCGTGAAAGTATCATTTAACTGAGGAGAGCTCATATATACAGTATCATACGTACTGAATCCGTCGAATGACCAGACGAGTCCTACCTTGTTTCTTTCAAATGTGGTATCTGACACAATGGCTGCGGTAATTGCTATCTGGGACAGGTGCTCTTCGGTGTCTGCCGGTTTTTCATGGATAAAACGTGTGTTGACCCATCCCAGGTCGCCCAGTATTGACATTATCAGCTTCCCCGGATTATGAATTGCTTCCCCTTTGTCAATAAAAGGAGTCATCAGTGCGCTTGAATCGGGTGTGGTATCTTCATCAAGATGAGAAATGCTTGATCCTGGATCATAGGTTGAAGGAGCATATATTCTGGCTCGCTGTCCGGAGGTTAAATCCTTCAGAAGCGGGCCGTTCAAATAGAGATGCCCGCCAGTAAGTTCATTTTTCAGTTCGACAGATGGATTTATAAAAATCAATGTATCTATTAGTTTGTTCCCGGCCTGGTTTTCAATGAAAGAATCGTAAATGACGGGGATGTTTGAAAAGCCCCAGGAACCTGTCGAAGCATCTCCAGACATTGAGTCAAACAAGCCCAGTCCATGTAGAAGCTCATGAAGTACTACAGTGACAAGATCGTATTGAGATATCGGAGTATTTCCATCAGTACCGGTGTACCAGTTCACATCTGTGTTAATTGTAAGAACGATGTCGCCCGACAGATCGTCATTAAGGCTCTCACCATAAATCTTTTCAGCCAGGGCAACAGGGTAAAAAGCATTGGGATCAAGGGCATCAATTGCCCATCCTCCAGCCAGACCGCTGGTACTTGAATTAGCCAGTACATCTGAAGTGAGGCTTCCTGTTGAAACCGCTACAGTCATATATGCATCCGAAGGGAGGATCGTTTCAAGAACGGCTGCAGCAAAATCCACTGCTGTAACAATATTTGCCGGAGTTCCTGAATAGTAAACTTTAACTGTGGCTTTTTCTTTTAGTACGCCGCCCTTTTGCAGAAATTTCTCAGGCGGTGGTATATAAATCTTCTTTACCTTATTTCCGGCATAGCATATGCCTGTAACCATCGAATTTTTTATCAGCTTCTGGGAGTTGATCTGAGGAGCTGAAACTATAAAAACCAGGATGGATAATAAGATAGATTTCTTCATTAAGCTACTGGAGGGGGTTGAGATGGGATTCTTAATGACATGATATCCCTATCGAACTGGTACATATTGTTTTTGCCGACCAGACGGAGCTTGTCAAGGATTGCTCTGGCATTTTTCTCTTCTTCAACCTGTTCCATTACGAACCACAGCAGGAAATTATGAGTGTTAAAATCCTTTTCTGATAATGTCAGAGCTACTATCTCGTTAATGCTGGCTGTAATAAATTCTTCATGTTTCAGCACCTCTCTGAACATTTCCCCGACACCTTTAAATTCTGCCGGCGGCTTCTTAAATGCAGGTATTAAAACCTTTCCTCCTCTTTCGTTGATATACCTTATAAACTTAAGAAAATGGATCCTTTCCTCCTCTGCCTGGGCATAAAGCCAATCTGCTACCCCGCTAAAACCCTCATTTTCAGCCCATGCTGCCATTGCAAGATAAAGGTTTGAGGAATATCCTTCTCTTTCAACCTGCCTGTTGCAGATATCTTCTACCTTCTTTTTTAACATATTGTAATTTTTAATTATTTTATTGAATAACATTTGTATTACACACCTTGTTCAATTTCGAGTAATTCTTCAATTTTCTTTATCAGGTCGTTCACAGAAAATGGCTTTGAATAGACAACATCAGCTCCTAGAGCCTTTGCCAGATTAAGATAGCTTGCCGGTCCTGCTTTTCCTCCGCCTGATATTGCCACAATTTTCAAAGACGGCTTCAATTCATGCAGTCTCATTATGACTTTTAGTCCGTCTTCCTCAGGCATAATCAGGTCAGTGATGACAAGATCCGTTACTTCAGGCTTAAAATGATTTATGGCATCCTTTCCGTTTTCAGCTTCAAGGACTGTAAACCTTCTCCTTGTCAGTGAAACCTTCAGCATTTCTCTGAGGTCATTATCATCTTCAACAATCATTATACCTGGCATGAGGGCTATGGAATTTATTGATTTATTAATTAATAGACACCTGAATTGCGCTAATTATTTCCCTGAGAGAAACTGGTTTGGTAAGTTGCTGGCTTACAATCCCCGAATTTACTAATTTTTCTTCCTCTGAAGTCAGATTTGAATCAGAAATGAGGATACATGGAGTATTAATTTTCTGATCAGTATAGATACAGATGATATCTTCTGCTCTCACCAGCTCAGCATCACTCATGTAAATAATAAGGTCAGGGCTGTTTTTCTTATCCGAAATCATTTTGTTCAGGTGCCCTGGATCATATGAAAGGGTCATCTCATAACCGGCACTTTCCAACGCAAGTGACAGAATGCGTGATTCGTGTTTGTTTCCTGTGACAAAGAGTATTTTTCTGTTTTTCTCAGGTATCAAAGTAAGTGGTGCATATCCCCTGAAAAAAGGAAGATAGATATAAAATACAGAACCTTCATTTACCTTGCTTGATACAAGTATCTCCCCTCCCATTTCGGAGACAATCCCATGTACAACTGACAAACCGAGTCCAGAGCCTTTCCCGACTTCACGGGTTGTAAAGAAAGGTTCAAATATCCTTCTGAGCAGAGAGGGATCCATTCCTTTACCCATATCCCTTACTGTGACAAGCACAAATTCGTCTGCTACTATATCCTTGTTCAGTTCTTTCTGAATCTTCTTCCCTTTTACGGTTGCAAGAGTTACCGAGATTGTTCCTTCCAGCTCTTCCATGGATTGCAGAGCATTAGTCATAAGGTTAAGGAACACCCTGAACAGTTGCGTCGGATCAGCAAATACAGGAGCATCCTTAACCCGGATTGTGCTCCTTATCCTGATATTGGATGGTGCCGCAGACCTCACGAAGCCTATTGTCTCCTTAAGGACTTCATATACATTGACCAGCACTTTTTCCTGTTCCACCTGTCTGCTGAATGTAAGGATCTGGTTAGTCAGGGACCGGGCTTTTGAAACAGCAATCTGAATTTTTGCAACATTCCCGGCAAATGCAGAAGATTTTGGAAGGTCATTCTGAAGCAGCTCTGAATAACCTGATATTGTTGCAAGAATATTATTGAAATCATGGGCTATCCCACCGGCAAGAGCTCCAATGGTCTCAAGCTTCTGAGCCTGGAGCAAACGGTTTTCAAGCATTAGTTCGCGAGACGAATCTTCAAATGAAAAATCAATATATGAAGGATTTTGTGATTCATCAAAAGTCATAAAAGCACTGATCCTGCACACAATCTCATTGCCTTTACAGGTTTTAAGCGGAATTCTGCCAAATGATTTCGGCTTGTGATCCATCAACTGTTCAAGATGCATATCCAGCAGACCCTCTTCAGCGTAATAACTCCTCAGGTTTGTGCTATAAATTAAATTTTCATCTTCACAATCCATAATAATCAGGAATGCCTTGTTTGCATGCATCATCATGCCATCAGGTGTACATCTCAGGAAACCAATCGGAAGGTTCGTTTCAAACCTTCTGAATTCCTCTTCTTTCTCCGAGGCGAATTTTTCGGATAATTTAAGATCAGTTATATCGAATGTCTCTGCAAGAAGATGCGTTATCTCTCCTGACTCAACAGGAAATGGACGGAAAACAACCTCAAAAAACCTTCTGCCTGCCTGAGGTATATTAAAAGAAGCTTCATATCTTACAGTGGCGCCATCAAAACACTTGTCAATATTGGGTTTTATCCTGTTCTGAAATGTATCCTGTCCCCAGATATCTCCGAGCGATTTTCCAATAATGGATTCTTCCATGCCTTTTTGCGCCTTGCAAAACGGCACATTGACTTTCTCATAAACATAATCTCTGTTTATGATACTTATCATCGACCTGGAATTGTTGACTATATGGTCGGAAAAGTACTTTTCCCTTGAGAGAAACTTTGTATAATCGTCCTGCCCGGATATGTCGTTGTTATGATCCATTAACTTATATCAAGGTTAAAAGCTTTCTTAATGTCTTTAAGTACAGGATATTTTGCCTGAAGGTAATTATATTTCTGTTCATCGGTATAGAGCAATTCGTTTGTCTCGGCAAGATCAACAGATGTCTCTATATCTAATTCTGAAACCACAAATTTATTTTCAAGGAATCCTATCAGCTTTGGCTTGTAATTCTGGACGAATAAGTCCTTCTGAGCCGCATTGCTTAAATGAATCCTGATAGTATGTTCGTCTTCCACTTCAGGCTGTATTGATTTGAACATGCTCATAATCCTTGTACCTTCCCCCTTCAGACTATCAACAAATTCAGTCCAGACCGTGTTGAAAGCACTGCCTGAGAATTCCATTTTCTTGACCCGGGAATATGTAATGTCAGGATTCCCGATTGCTTTTTCAGGAGTTTTTTCAGGCTTCTCCTTTTCGGAGATTACCTCTTTTATTGAAACTGTCCTGGAAGATTTTTCTATGACTGGAACATGCTTGCCTGAAGATATATCCCTGCTGGTGGAATATTTCTTGCCTTGCTCTTCTGCCTGCCGTATTATTTCTGATTTTGATGGAAGAGGCGCCGGTCCGCTCAGCTGTTTTTCCTCAGGCTTTTTTTTTTCAGTTGCTTCCCCAGATTCTTCAATAATCCTGCACAGACGTATCAGGGAAAGCTCAACATGAAGTCGTGGATTCTTGCTTCCTTTATATGAAACATCGCATGAGCTTCCTGTTTCAAGTGCCCGGTACAGGAAATCAACAGAGCATTTACCAGCCTGCTCAAGGTATCTTTGTTTCACCGCAGGAGTTGCTTCAAGCAGGCGGATCGTTGACTCATCCTTGCTGACGAGAAGGTCACGCAGGTGACTGTTCAGTCCTGCAACAAAATTATGGCCGTCAAATCCATTTTCAAGTATCTCATTGAATGTCATCAAAACCGCTGATACATCTCCCTTAAGAGCTGCCTCCACACTTTTAAAGTAATACTCATAGTCGAGTACATTAAGATTATCAATGACATCCTTATAGCCTATCTTCTTCCCACAGAGGCTGACAATCTGATCAAAAATTGAGAGCGCATCCCTCAATGCCCCGTCGGCTTTCTGCGCAATTATATGAAGCGCTTCTTCCTCGGCAATAACTGATTCATTTTTTGCAACGAACTGAAGCCTGGTGACAATATCTTCTATCCTGATCCTGTTAAAATCGAATATCTGGCAGCGTGAAAGAATAGTGGGAATGATCTTGTGCTTCTCAGTTGTCGCCAGTATAAAGATCGCATGTGAAGGAGGCTCTTCCAGGGTTTTCAGAAATGCATTAAACGCTGAAGAAGAGAGCATGTGAACCTCATCAATTATATATATGCTGTATTTCCCTATCTGGGGTGGTATCCTTACCTGGTCATTCAGGCTCCTGATATCTTCAACCTTGTTATTTGACGCGGCATCCAGCTCATGTATATTAAAGGACCGTAATGTATTAAATGACATACATGATTCGCATTTATCACATGCTTCCGCGTCTTCCTTAAGATTGATGCAATTGATTGTTTTGGCGAATATTCTTGCACAGGTAGTCTTGCCTACTCCTCTGGGTCCACAGAATAAATAAGCCTGAGTAAGATGTTTGTTTTTTATTGCGTTTTTCAGCGTATTGGTGATGCTATCCTGCCCGACAACCATATCGAATGTCGCAGGACGGTATTTCCGGGCTGAAACAATGAAGTTTTCCATAGATTACTGACTCCGGGATTTCTGTTTTTTGCAATACAAATATAGTCAAAAAGCCAGAGAGGGAAAACAGTGTTGAAAACTAAAGGATATTTAACATGGTAACCTGTGATAGGCAGAAATTGTATATTTATGTTCAATATTTTTTTGTTTAAACGAAAATAGTTGTACTTTTGCGAGCCAAAATCATTAAAACTTTTAACAATTATTATTATGTTGAATCAGTACGAAACCGTTTTCATTGCAACTCCCGTTTTATCTGAGAACCAGATGAAGGAAGCGGTACAAAAATTCAAGAAGGTTATCACCGATCAAAAAGGTGAGATCGTTCATGAAGAGAACTGGGGCCTGAAAAAACTGGCCTATCCTATTCAGAAAAAGTCGACAGGCTTTTATTATCTGATTGAATTCAAAGGACCTGGTACCCTTATAGAGAAACTTGAGGTCCAGTATCGCCGTGACGAGCGGATAATAAGGTTCCTGACGTTCAGGATGGAAAAATTTGCCGTCGAATATGCAGAGAAGAAGAGAAAACAAAAAGAATCAGAAAAAAGCAAGGAGGAATAAGATATGGCACAGAATGAAACAGAAATCAGATATTTGACTCCCCCTACCGTTGAAGTCAAGAAAAAGAAGTATTGCCGTTTTAAGAAGAACAGGATCCGTTATATTGATTACAAAGACCCTGAATTTCTTAAAAAATTCCTGAATGACCAGGGAAAAATTCTACCCCGCAGGATTACAGGCACGTCACTTAAATATCAGAGGAAAGTGGCCAAGGCTGTTAAAAGAGCCCGTCATATTGCCCTTCTTCCTTATGTAACTGACCTTTTAAAATAAGGAGGAGAAACTATGGAGATTATTTTATTACAGGATGTCAATAAGCTCGGACAGAAAGACGATATGGTAAAAGTAAAGTCAGGATATGGCAGAAATTACCTTATACCGAGAGGCTATGCAGTTGCAGCAACACCTTCTGCAAAAAAGATGCATGCTGAGAATTTGAAGCAGAGAGCCCATAAGGAAGAGAAGATCAAGGCTGAAGCACAGGATCTGGCAACAAAAATATCCGGCCTGAAAATAGTTGTTGGAGCTAAAACAAGCACTTCTGGCAAGATCTTTGGTTCTGTAAATACCATACAGATCGCAGAAGCTCTCAAGGAAAAAGGATTTGAAATCGATCGCAAAAGCATTTCATTGCCTGAAGACCAGATCAAAGAGGTCGGAAAATATAAGGCAACGATCAAGCTGCACAGGGAAGTTAAAGTAGATCTGGAATTTGAGATTGTAGCTGAATAAACAAAAATAGCGTAGTTAAAAACTACGCCGAGCTGATCATTCAAATCTGAAAATGTATAAATATCGCTGAGCGTAGTTTGTAACTACGCTCTTCTTTATTTCACAGCAATAGTCTCTATCTCGATCAACGCTCCCATAGGCAGATCTTTCACAGCAAAAGCTGCCCTTGCCGGATGATTCTCAAAATAATAGCGCCCGTATACTTCATTCATGGCCTTAAAATCGGCTATGTCGCTCAGGTAGCATGTTGATTTGACAACCTCCACAAAACTGTAACCGGCTGCCTGAAGAATTGCCTCAATGTTTTTGAATACCCTTATAGTCTGGGCAGTTATGTCACCTTCAACAAGTTTGCCTGTTGCGGGATCAATGGGTATCTGCCCCGATATATAAAGTGTTCCGTTGATTTCAACAGCCTGACTGTATGGTCCGATAGCCGCGGGAGCATTGGGTGTCCTGATTATTTTTTTCATTTTATACCTTATATTAATAGTTGTCATGATAATCTTTACGTCTTTCATATTTCAGATCAGCCAGAACAGATGCTTTAACATTGATGGAAAAGGTCCACATTTTCATGGAACCGTTAGGTACCCAGCTGAAAGCCATATTCCAGCAGTGAAGATCACGGGTCACCCCTATCTGTGTCATAGTGATCTTTTTTTCGTCAAAATCATATCCTGAGCTGTATGTAATTGCCATCTTGCTGGTCAGCTTTACGTTCCCGTTTACTGACAGTGTTTGAGAGATCGTAGGCTTTAAAACATATTTGGAATAGTTAAAGCTGTACCTGACATTCATTGTCCATGGCACATTGAATTCAGCGTATCCGAAGGTATTCAATGCTCCTGAAGGAGCACCGCCGATGCCCGGTCTCTGCGTTCCCTGAGGATTTGCACCGGCCGGTGCTGAGCTTTTCTTCTTGTCATCCTTCCTTTTCAGCAGATCACTGAGGCTGAAATCAAGTCCTGCTGAGAAACTGGTAAGACGCAGCAGCTTATGTACCTGAGTGAAGTAATATGTATCTATTGAGTTTCCTTTGCTGTTGACTCCATACATTGAAAGACTGCCATTTGCTGAAATACCTATTTTATCGAAGAGGGTGGTTCTCATTACCATTGAAACGGGAGACCAGTGCATTGAGTCTGCAAAAATATTATATGATGTGCTGATGCCAAAATTATCTATCAATCTGACATTTTTCGATTTTCCGGTTGTGTCTCCGCGTTCAAATACCTTAGCCTCCAGAATATTTGTAAGATTGAATGAAACATTTCCGCTCTTTCTTGACAGCGAAGGTGTTCCATAAATATTGCCGTCAAAAATTGAATGTTCAGTAAACTTACCTGAAGGATCCTTCACCTCCTGGTACATTTTTGAGCTAAGCCCGTCAAAAGAGGGTACGAAGCTGAAGCTTACCGAAGGCTTCATCACATGGCGTATTGCATCAATCCTTGAATCTGGATTTATAAAATCAAAAGTGCCGAAGATCTGTGGACTGTAGCCTGCACTTATAGATGGATTGATTGCATGACCATAAAATGCTCCCTGAAGAGTATCATAAACAACTGCTCTTTGCATATCAGGATCCCATCCCCATGCATATTTTTGCGTATACAGAACGCCTTTATAGGATACCTGAGGTGATATTGTGAAATTTTTGAATGGACGGAGCTGCAGACTAAGTGGAGCTTCATGAGTGAAGCCATTCCTCATATCATTCCAGACCTGGTTTGTAAATAAAAGGGTGTCATTGGTATTAATCTGATTATCAAGAGATGCCGAATACTGGAATTGAAGCTCCTGCCACCATTTTGTCGTACCGCCGCTTTTACCTTTCAGGGGATATATTCTGGAAGCATTGAAGCTGACCTTCGGAAGGTTGAGATTGACAGTCTTATTCTTAACGTTCTGGCTTTGGTTCATGCTGGCCGACAGGTTAAAAGGTGTTCCTGCCCACGTTTTTGAATAGCTTATGCTTGACTGCCTCTGGGTGGTGATGTGCTCATTGAGGTTATAGCTGTTGTTCCTGTCAAATCCGCTTGAGCTCATATTAACGCTTGCGGCTATCCGTGAGCCTGGTTTTGCTTTAGGATTCTGGCTGTATGTCCAGCCGATGCTATAGTTTCTTTCCTCGTTATAATCTGACAATCCTTTATGTCCTGTAGAATTTTTTGCGTAGCTGAACGAAAAACTACCGCTGTATTTATAGAGTTTGTTAAAACTGGACTGAGCATTTATCAGCCACGAACCGTTGGTATAAATGTTTCCCCTCAGGGTGAGGTCAAAATAATCGTTTATAGCAAAATAGTAACCTCCATCTGTAAGAGCATATCCCCTGCCCTCTTCATAATGCGGCTTTGGTATCAGAATACCGGAAGCTGCCGGCTTTGTCTGAATGGGGAAAAATCCGAAAGGCAGATACAGAGGTAACGGGACTCCTTCAAGGACAAGGTTCCCCGGGCCTGAGATTATTTTATCACCCGGATAAACCTTTGCTTTTTTAAGAGCAATATAGAAATGAGGTGTATCTGCATCGCAGGTCGAATAAGTGCTTTTGTATATGTTGGAGGTCCCGTCCTCCAGAAGTTTAGTGACCTCACTGTGCAACAATCCCTCCTGCTGCTGGGTAATAATATTTTTGACTATAGCCTTTCCCGACTTGAAATTATACCTTAATGTATCTGCATCAAACTCCTCAGATCCGGATTTAAAATGGGGCTTACCAATAATATTTCCGGTAGTGTCCTTTACTCCTACCGCAAATATTTGGTTATTAACCATATTGAAAATGATAGAATCGGCTTGTATCAGAATATCTCCATAATTTATAACAGCGCTTCTGACAAGCGTAACTTTTTTATTAACAAGATCATTTTTTTTTGAACCAGCAGCTTTGTAGGTCACTTGCTGGTCAATTGCATCAGGGGAAATTTTAAGAAGAGTGATAGTATCAGTGGTGACAACCTCATTTTTTAACTGAGTTGTATCAGTAATAATCCCGGGTTCCTGTGAGAACAATGACATAAACCGGACCATCACGAGGAACACTGCAAGGAACCGCTTTTCTTTAAAAAGATACAACTTAAATACTATTTTTGTATAGTTTTTGTGTGACTTAGGGATGTTAGCGGCAAAACTATTAAAAAAACACGAACTTAACATGTGTACAGGAGTTAATAACGGAAAACACAACCTCATTAATATATATGCTGCAGTGATCCTGTTACTTTTATTATTTACTCCCTGCAGTATCCAAGCAGCAAAATCCGATCCAAAAACTGACGGGAAATGGATTATTGTCATTGACCCCGGACATGGAGGCAGGGATCCGGGAGCATCGGGAACCTTCAGCAAGGAAAAGAAAATCAATCTTGCAATAGCTTTAAAAACAGGCAATTATTTAAAGGATAATTTTCAAAACGTAACTGTCATATATACCAGGGATGATGATTCAACTGTTGACCTGATTGAGCGTCCAAGAATAGCAAATAAGAATAATGCAGATCTGTTTATTTCCATACATTCCAACTGGGCAAAATCAAAAAGTGTGGCAGGAGCCGAGACTTTTGTAATGGGTCACACCAAAGACCAGGAGAATCTGGAGGTTGCAATGAAGGAGAATGAAGTTATCCTGCTGGAGGAGGATTACTCAACAAAATATGCAGGATTTGATCCGAAGTCTCCTGAATCGTATATCATGTTTACCCTGATGCAGAATGTTTTTCTTGAACAAAGCACAGATCTTGCCGCAAAAGTACAGAACCAGTTCAATGTCAGGGTAGACAGAAAGGATCGTGGCGTAAAACAAGCAGGCTTCTGGGTCTTATATAACACCACCATGCCAAGTGTCCTGATTGAGACTGGATTTATCACCAACCTTGCTGAAGAGCAATATCTTAACTCGGAACAGGGACAGGATTATCTTGCTTCTGCTATTTTCAGGGCATGCAGGGATTACATGAATGAAATTGATATCAAGAGCGGAATTTCAGCAGTCAGGAACGCAGAATCTGGCGGAGGAAATTCATCAGGTTCATTGTCTGCTCATGATGAGCTGGTTTTTATGGTGCAGGTTGCAACTGCATCATCCAGAAAAGAAATTAAACCCGAAAATTTCAAGGGCATTAATGATATTGTTGAAATAAATGTACAGAATCGTTTCAAGTATGCCACAGGATTCTTTACAGAATACCCGGAAGCAGTGAAATACCGCAAGAAGATTGAGGCAATTTATCCGGATGCATTTGTCATTGCTGTAAAAGACAACAAAATATTACCTTTACAGCAGGCTTTAGAACAAAAAAGAAAGAAACAAAACTAAGATAAGTGATGAAGATCTCTCATGAAGTTAAGGTTGGTGCAGTTGCATTGTTAACAATTCTTGTATTCATCTGGTTGTATAGTTTTCTGAAGGGAAAAGACTTCTTCAAAAAGACAGCATATTATTATTGTGTATATAGTGAAATAGGCGGCCTTTCAGAATCAAGTCCGGTTGAAATTAACGGGTACAAGGTCGGCGTCGTTCAGTCAATTGATTTCCTTGATGAAACCAGTGGCAAGCTTCTTGTCACCTTTTCAGTCAGCAAGGATTTTAAGCTGCCAAGGAACACTGTAGCCGAAATAGTACCTGTGTCAATAATTGCCGGTATGAAGGTACAGTTCCTTTTTGGCGAAGGACCCGGAACCTATGCATACGAAGATACTATACCTGGGAAGCTGACTGAATCGCTGCTGACCACAATAGAAACACAATTCTACCCCATTAAAAAAAGGATCATGGAACTATTGGATGTTGTCGATTCTGTTATTGCTTCAGTAGATGATTTAATGAGCCTGGAATTCAGGAATGATATCAAAAGTTCAGTTGACCACCTGAACAGTACAACAGAAAGCATCGACAATGTTCTTGGTGCGAAGGAGAAGGAGCTTAAGACCGCTCTTGATAACATTACCAGGTTCTCACAGATGCTTTCCGATAATTCCGAAAAGATGAGCAGCACTTTCAACAACCTGGAATCTGTAACTGATACTCTTGCAGCTGCTGACATTTATACTTCAATCACGAATCTGAAATCGAGTCTAGAGAAAGCGTCCTTGCTTCTGGAAAACCTGAATGAAGGTAAGGGAAGCGCTGGTCAGTTACTGACTAATGACACACTATATTCGAATCTTTCCACCAGTTTGGAGAACCTGAATGTCCTTTTAGTGGATCTGAAAGAGAATCCAAAACGATATGTTCACTTTTCTGTCTTCGGAAAAAAATAAATTCCGGTTTAGTTCTTTATTTATAAAATTCAGTGTATCTTGATCTTGAAAAATAAAATTGAATCGATATCAAAATTGTCCCACTATTAAATCCTCTTTGTCGAATTTTGAGTAACACCCCATAACGAATTGTAATACACTGATAAGCTGAGTTATTTAACTATAAAATATTGATAATGAGCCGATTACAAAATCAATTTAATTTTTTTCACATAAGTTGTTGATGTTTAAAAACATATACTTTTTTTGAAATAATCAAGTGAAAAAAAATTTTTTTTCAGATTTTTTTTTACAAATATTGCTATCTGAAATTGCTTGTATCGACCCTGAAATTTTAACTACCTTTTTTAAATGAACAAAACACATCATGACGTATGGAATAACTGTCTGCAAATTATCAGGGATATTATTCCGTCTGTCAGCTTTAAAACCTGGTTTGAACCAATCATCCCGTTGAAACTGGAAAACAACGTACTTACCATTCAGGTACCAAGCCCGTTTTTTTACGAGTACCTGGAGGAACAGTATATTGATATCCTCAGGAAAACGCTCAGGAGGGAGATCGGAACAGATGCAAAGCTCGAATATAACGTCGTGATGGAAAATGCTATATATTCAGATGGCAAACCTTATACTGTCAGGTATCCGTCAAGGAATAAGACTGACCTGCATAATAAGCCTGTTCAGGTGCCATTTGATGTAACACAGCCTTCTATAAAGAATCCGTTCGTCATCCCCGGTATCAAGAAGGTCCATTTTGATCCAAAGCTGAATCCTGATTATAATTTCAATAACTACGTCGAAGGTGAATGCAACAGGCTGGCAAGATCCGCAGGTATTGCCGTCGGCAATAATCCCGGAGGGACTGCCTTCAATCCACTGATGATATATGGTGATTCAGGTCTTGGCAAAACACATCTTGCGCAGGCAATAGGTATCCTTGTAAAGGAAACACATCCCGACAAGACTGTCCTTTATGTAAATGCAAATAAATTCCAGACACAGTTCGTAGAATCTGTGAGGAATAACAATAAGAATGATTTTCTCCATTTCTACCAGATGATAGATGTGCTTATCCTTGACGATGTCCATGAATTTGCAGGAAAGGAAAAAACCCAGGATACCTTCTTTCATATCTTCAACCATCTTCACCAGTCTGGCAAACAGCTAATCCTAACATGTGATAAGCCTCCTGTTGATCTCCAGGGTTTGGAGCAAAGACTTCTTTCAAGGTTTAAATGGGGACTTCAGGCTGACCTTCAGCGCCCGGATTATGAAACCCGTCTTGCAATATTAAAGAAGAAAGCTTATAATGACGGCATCGAACTACCTGACGAGATCTTTGAATTCCTGGCAGTGAATATCTCAAATAACATCAGGGAGCTTGAAGCAGTTCTGATATCACTTTATGCACAGTCAACACTGAACAGGAAAGAGATCACCCTTGAACTCGCCAGGATGATGGTTGAAAAGCTTATTAGCACAACCAGGAGAGAAATAACCATTGAGTTTATCCAGAAGATAGTATGTGACTATTACAAGATCCCCGTCGATCTTATCCAGGGCAAGACAAGAAAACGTGAAATAGTACAGGCAAGACAGGTCTCGATGTACTTCTCAAAGAGTCTTACAAAAGCTTCACTTGCAAGTATCGGATCGCATATCGGAGGCAAAGATCATGCTACCGTGCTCCATGCATGCAAAACAGTCAACAACCTTATCGATACCGACAAGCATTTCAGGAATCAGATAAATGAAATAGAAAAGAAACTGAAAGTCTGAGAATGAGGTGACCTACCTCCTGCCCCTGAAGTTTTTCGTATCCACATCCTTCACACCCCTGAATCCAACCGTTGCGTTCCTGTCGAACCCCGGAGATACCATAAGCATTATCTGAGTTTTATCCAGCTGCTGCGGACCTCCCTGAATATACCACCAGCTCGATTCGGGACGATAATAGCTTCCACCCCTGATCACTGAAAAGTAATAAGCGCCATTGAAATACATATCATTGGTAATCTGCCATATGTTGCCTACCATATCCAAAACGCCATAAGGACTCATACCTTTAGAGAAAGCATCAACCGGGGTTGGCCTGTCAAAACTATTGTTGCAATTTGTTCCATGGAATTCATTGCCCCATGGCCACAAACGCTTATCAGTTCCCTGGGCTGCAAGCTGCCACTCAGCCTCTGTGGGTAATCTTTTATCAGCCCATTTTAAATAAGCTGCAATATCTTCATAGCTGACATAAACTACCGGATATTTATCCTGACCTTGTTTATATATTCCTGATTCCCAGTGTTTTAAATAATTTATTGTATCTTTTGGAAAATAGCCTGTATTGATAAGAAACTCATAGTACTGGGCATTTGTGACTGGATATTTATCAATAAGAAAACTATCAATCCTGACCATCCTGCCGCTTACATCAGGATAAGGCATGAAATCCTCACCGGTGGTGACATTAAAGGAAAATGAGGTTCCGGGCACCAGCGCCATATCTGAAGGGACATTCATTGCCCGGGTTGTGGTGCGGTTTACCCTGCTGATGAGCCATGGTTTGCCACCTTCAAGCCTGAGAACATTCTCATCCTTCAGCCTTTTGTCCTCAATAAGCTGTACAACGATCTTGCCTTCATAATAACCAAAAAGGTCCCTGATCCTGATTACAGTATCCTGAAGAATATTGAATTCTTTATAAACGGTTTTATATGATGGATCTCCCTTCCAGATAATTACCCTGCCTTTTCCGGGATGATGTATTTTAACAGAATCACCCCTCAGTTCCGATTTCAAAATATCCGGCAATTCAGCAATACAATCAACTGATCCCTCCTTTCTCGATCCTGACCAGATCGTCTGCCATCCGTCAGCCCTTGATGAAATTAAGGTTTTTCCTTTTTCTGTTTCAGGAATAAGATTCTCGTGATTCCACAATGAAACGTAATGCTTCCCGGCATGGCTGTTAATCTTAAAAAGGTTTTCCGCTACTCCTTCGGGTCGCATATTAAGTACAGTATAAATCGTTTTTTCTCCTGAGTTCCATTGGTTTACGTAAACATTGTCTAAGGTTGTCCCGATCAGCGGAGTCCAGTTATTATCGAGGAAGGCATCATTATTCTGGCGCAGGGTAAAAGTTGTCCTGGCAAGAAAATCAAGGTCCGCATCAAAATTTTCATCCCTACCGCCTGGCCTGTACATATTAAGCTCGGTACCATAGCCATTAAAGAATGCTATTGCTACTTCACGGTGAATAATATCCTCGCCCACATCACAAACCCGGAAAATCGAAAAATCTGGTTTAATAAGCTTATTTAGATTCAGCTCAGGGCTAAGATAGATGGCATTATGAACACGTCCTGAAATTATTCCGGGCATATCTTTGGTTATGGCCATTCCTTCAGAATACATTATCACTCCTTTTCTCACACTGTCGGCAGCAGCCTGCAGTTCATAGCTCGAGCTGCCCCTGGTATCAAGCACGACTCCGTCTGCCTCAGTCTCAGCAATGATCCTTGCCATACCTTTATAATGATCCTCTGTTTTCGTACTGTTATCCCATGGATTATAGGAAATAAAAAATTTCGTACCGGAAAGACGCGACATTTGTGCAAAACTCCTGAGCTGGGCAGTTCCCCCGGGCAGGTCACGATAGAGGTCCCACTGGTTTCTCTGATCCAATCCGAGCCGCGGCCAGGTTGGCCATATGCAAAAGACATCAAAGTACCCAAACAGATTAGTACCTTTCCTGATCACTTCATGGAAGGTATACTTTCCGGTCATCCTGTCATAAAACTCTCTGTCCCACGCCATTTGCAAGATCATCAGGTAACTCTCCTTTATCCAGGCAAGGTCTTTGCGTTCATAAAGTGAATTGTCAAATTCTTCGAGATCATATAGATATCTGTCCCTGAACATCAGCCGTAAGCCTTCCTGCCATTCTCCCCTGAAAGCGTTGGCATGAATTATATATGATACTTTAGATTCAGGGGGCAGAAGTGTCTCATATCTTCTTCTCTGACCTCCTTCCGTTTTCAGCCTCCTTGCGATTGCGCATACCGAATAACCCTGATCAGCAGGGAATGATGTATATCCCATTTCCCAGGCATTATCAGGCAGTATTACCCTGACTGGCCTGTAACCAGGGCGGAACAGACATGCACGGGCAAGATCGGCCGGACCGTATCCGGTAATATAAAACGAAGATGAATCTTCCCCGAAAGGAACAACATTGCTGATGGAAACAGTATCAGGACCATTGTTTTCAAAAATGATCTCAGATGTCCAGCTTCCTGATACCTGGTTCCCGATCACAGTGGTTACCTTCAGATCCCTTCCAAAATACTGTATATGGGAGTTATTCTGTATTACAGCATTTGCCACTGCAGAATTGAAATATTTTCCATCAAGAAGGAAACTAAATAATGGTTTGTTTCCGTTTATATTAAGTATTATGCTGTCCGTGAGAGATATTTTCCCGGCCTGAAGCCCGGGAGCATCCGCCAGCGTCAGAGAGGTAATCTTTTGAGAAAAGGCAGAAGCTGGGAGTAATAATAAGATTATGAGACAGTTCCGGATCTTTCTTAACATAATTAATCCGGATGACCAGATATGATGTAACATATTTCTAATTCATTAGAAGATCTAAACCAAAGTACAAAAACTTTGTCGTAATTTATAATATATAATGCATTTAAAAAATTGTTCCCATCCTGTCGCAGTGCGACATCAAGTCTGTCATTTTTTATTAAGCAAATAATTTGTACTTTTATAGATCATATGTAAAATGGAAGTGTCGATGTCCAAATCTTTCAAAATATTAAAATACCTTCTTATTCTTATTCTTATTGCAGTTATGACGGGTTGTGCTTCTTCACAGAGTTCGTTCCAAAAGAAAAGGACAAAAGCATCGAGGGTTAATACATCACAGCTTGGCAGGAACAAATTCTATTTCTCAACCGGGTATCAGAAAAAGCTTACCAAGAATTATAAGAAGAAATAGTCTCTGTCTTATTCATTGCATTCAATACTCAGACCGTCATAGGCAAGCATAATCCCCGGAGGAAGCTCCTTTTCAACATTTTCATACAACCCCATCTGGTGGCTAATGTGCGTGATAAATGCTTTTTTTGGCGATATTCCCCTGGTAAAATCAATTGCTTCCTTAAGGTTAAAATGTGAAATATGCTTTTGCTTTCTTAAAGCATTAATGACCAGATACTTTACACCAATCAGTCTTTCCTTGCTTTCTTCAGGTATATAGCTGGCATCTGTTATATATGCAAAATTACCGATCCTGAATCCGTATATCTCAAGGTCCATATGACGGACTCTGACGGGCAGTATTTCAATATCCTTTATTTTAAATCCGTAATCCGGAATTAAGTTCAGCCTCATCTGCGGGATTCCCGGGTATTTCTTTTCGGAAAAGACATACGCAAATTCTCTTCTTATTGCATCCTGCACCCTTTCTTCGGCATAAATATCTATAGCGTCCTGGCTTTTATAGTTAAATGCCCTTACATCGTCCATACCGGCGATATGATCTTTATGTTCATGAGTAAGTATAATAGCATCCAGCTTCTTAACATGTTCCCTGAGCATCTGCTGGCGGAAATCAGGACCGGCATCAAAGAGCATGACAGTTTTGCCGGTCTCAAGAAGAAGAGATGTTCTTAACCTGGTATCGCGGGTATCTTCAGAAAGGCATACTGCACATTCACAGGCTATTACAGGTACGCCCTGTGATGTGCCAGTACCTAGGAATGTAATTTTCACTTTACAGTTATTTCACGGCAAACCTATATTAAAAATACAAAACAGCCAACAGGAACAGCATTTTTGTTGCATTTTACGGTTACTGTATATTTGCTATATTTGGCAAACAAAAACAGATGAAGGGCACTATCTGGCTTATACCTGTGACACTCGGCGGAGATAACTACATGGATGTTATCCCCGGCAAAGCCCTGGACATAACCAGGCGCCTCAGACACTTCATTGTTGAAGATCTGCGAAGCGCCAGGAGGTATTTAAGGCTGATCGACAAGAAATTCCCGATTGATGACTGTGTGTTCTATGAATTAAATGAGCATTCAGTGGAATCGGAAGTTGTGAATTTCCTTGAACCAGTTCTCAATGGGCATGATATGGGTGTGATGAGCGAAGCAGGTCTCCCTGGTATAGCTGATCCCGGTGCAAAAGTAATTTCGGCCGCACATATTAAAAAGATCGCTGTCTCTCCCCTTTCTGGCCCCTCTTCCATAATCATGGCACTGATAGCCTCAGGGATGAATGGTCAGAATTTCTCATTCAACGGTTATCTTCCAGTCAAGCCGGCAGAAAGAGCAGCAAGGCTCAGGCAACTTGAAAAGAGAGCGCAGGAAGGGTATTCACAGATCTTCATGGAGGCACCTTACAGGAACCAGGCAATGCTCGAATCGATTCTAGCAACCTGCAATAATAATGCTCTGCTGTGTATTGCTGCCGATATCACCCTCCCCGGGGAATCGATAAAAACAATGAAAATATCGGAATGGAAAATGGATGTTCCGGCGCTTAAAAACAGGCCGGTAATATTTGTTTTACAGTAAAGTCATCTTGCCCCTGGCCCTGGCTTTACCCTTACAAGAAAAATATCATAAACTATAGGGGTATAGGCCGGGAAATTCCATCCGGAATTGCCGTACCCCAATTCTGAAGGAACAACAATCTTTGATTTCCCTCCTGCGTTCATGTATGTTATTGCCTCATCAAATCCGAGTATCAGGTATCCTTCACCAACAGGAGAAATAAGGGTATCTGTTGTTCCGATATTTGTTGTCCAGATTGTATCGTTAGTAAACATGCCAGAGTACATTATGTAAGCAGTGTCATGTGTTACCGGATGTGTGCCTGTTCCTACAACAATATCTGTATAATACAATCCGCTTGATTTCAGTTCAAAACTCAGATCCGGATTACTGAAAATGTACCTCTGAATTTCATCCTTTTCTTCTTTTTCATATTTTTTGAACTTGAGACACGATGTCATCAGAACAAATATAAAAAATGCCAGAACAGGCAGCTTTATCTTTTTATTCATCATCAACATATTTGTATAATTATATCTTTTAAACCGCAAAAATCATTCCACAGGTTAACGGTCGTTCACTATTTTAATATTATATACTATGACAGCCCGTGATGGTATTTTATTCCCGTCACCTGTAAGTCCGTAAGCCAGGAACGGCGGAAGGATAAAAATCGCTTCACCACCCGACTTCAGCAGTCTCAGTCCCAGGTTCAATCCGGCTTCCATAGTACTTCTTCCCAATATGACTTCCTTAGGACCAGATTCTCCGGAGGAATAACAGCTTGTCCCGTCAAGAAGATGACATTCATATTCCATCACAACCGTGTCATTATCCTTCAGATAGCTCCCGCTTCCCTCCGACTTTATCAGGTACCACAATCCTGTTGGAGACTCGGTCATTTGCAGCCCTTTTCTTTCTATATAGTTCGAGATCCTTTCCCTGTCCTTCTGAACCATGTATTTGTTCAGCTCGGCCATTTCCTTTTTGTCTGGTCCTGACTGCTTTTCTGATTTCTCCTGAGCTGAATTACAGGAAACCATTCCTGTCAGAAGTAACAATATCACAAGGTCTCTGGTCATCATCCTATAGATTGATTGAGTCCGGCGTAGAATTCCTTCAGGGCTTCAAGGAAATATTTGATAGTATTGTCAAGCGTATCATGATAATCTCCACCGGAAGCATTCAGGTGACCGCCTCCCGAAAAGTATTTCAAAGCAAATCTGTTTGTAGGGAAGTCACCCTTCGAACGGAATGAGAGTTTTATGAATCCGTCTTTTTCAATGAACAGTGCTGTAAAGAGTATTCCCTTTATTGAAAGAGGCATATTGACAAAGCCTTCCGAATCGCCTTTAGTATAATTATATTCAGCGAGATCTTCCTTAGTAAGGTAAATATAAGCAGTCTGGTATTCGGGAATAATAACCATTCTCTGATTAAGGGCGAATCCCAGGAGCCTCATCCTGTCAATTGAGAAATTATTATAGACCAGGTTATGTATTTTTTCCTTTTCGATACCGCTTTCAAGAAGGTCAGCAACCATTCTGAAAGTAGATCCTGTATATAAACCATGTTCAAAATTCCCTGTATCAGTTATGATCCCTACGTACAGCGCTTCAGCAAAAGACCTGTTTAAGAACCTGCCTCCATTCATCTCAGTTATCAGTTCATTGACAAGTTCTGACGTAGAGCATTTTGAAGGATCTGATATCATCAGGTCGGCAAAATTACGCGGATCAAGATGATGGTCTATGACTACTTTTACAGCTTTAGAGGCAGCAACCGGGATTTCAGCTTCCCCCAGCCTGTCTGCCTGATTGAAGTCGAGCATAACAATAAGTCCTGCCTCCTCAACGAGCCTTTTGCATTTTTCCCTATGCCTGATGAAAATATTTATCTCCTCGACTCCATCCATCCATTTGAGAAACTCCTGGAGATTATTTGGAGATATCATTCCGGCAAGCTTCCCTTTTGATTTAAGGTAATGATAAATAGCCAGTTGGGAGCCGATTGCATCTCCATCTGGATTGATATGGCAGATCAGCAATATATTCTCCTTTGTGGAAAAAAGTTTTGTTAATTCTTTTGTATATTTGGATAATTCAGCCACTTTTGCTGCGGTTTTTTCAAGTTGGTAAAGATATACAATATTCCTGAAGACAAGCTTCAAGTGTTTAATTACAAAATAACGACAGATGAACGGTGCTATTACTTTTTCGATCATAAAACCGAATGCGGTAAGAACAGGCAAAGCCGGTCCTATATTGGCTATGATCAATGAAGCCGGATTTGAGGTTATCGCAATGAAAATGGTTAGGATGACTCTCGAACAGGCTGAATCATTCTATGAGGTCCATAAAGGCAAATCATTTTTTGATAGCCTCGTCGAGTTCATGAGTTCAGGGCCTGTATTCGTAATGATCCTCAGGCATGAAAATGCCGTTGAGGAATTCAGAAAGCTTATCGGAGCCACTGATCCTGCCAAGGCAGAACCGGGAACAATCAGGAAGCTATTTGCCATTTCGGTACAGATGAATGCTGTTCACGGTTCTGACAGTGACGAAAACGCACAGAGAGAATCTGATTTCTTCTTTACAACATCTGAAAGATACTGATAACCAGGATGCATAATTCAATAGTTACTGACTTCTCAGACAGGAAGATGCTTGAGAAGTATTCGTCCGCCTTCACTCTCTCCGATATGGAGATCTTTATCTTCCCGGAGCTTTTCTATCCCCTGGTTCTTGCCAACATTATGTCACCAGTTATCTGGGAATGGAGGAGTGATCCCTGGTTCAAGGATATCGAAAAAAGAGGCTTCACGTTCAAGGCAAACAGGATAAAACAGTTCATAATCCAGAACTATGTATTCAACCTTGATCTTGCCACATGGGGACTTACAACCAAAACAAGGGAGATTGACAGGTTCAGGGATTTCTTTGATATGGATCACCTGAGGCAGTCAAATGCACTTTTCGGCTATGAAGGCGATAAATACTATTTTGATATTGATATCAGGAAGCATTTCGGGCTTGATAAATTCAATTCCGATGTAATTCCATACTGGAAAACAGAGACAATTGAAGCAATGACGGCTTTCAGAATGAAGAATAATTTCACTACAGGAGCCGGAGAATGTGTTTCATTGTCAGCCCTTTATGCAGCTACAATGTTCGTTATTGGCAGGATCCCTCTTGAGAAGATCTTTCTTATCGCAACTCCCCTTCATTCACAAAACTTCATTAATGAAAAAGAGGGATTAATTACCAACAACCGGAGAATTGTAACGAAAAACATGTGGTTTAACGGCACTTCCCTGTCGGAAAAAGCAAGAAGAGCCCTTGAAAATGAGAAGGTGACTATTGTATCTCATATTTCAGGTTACATCCACATAATAAACAATGATGCCACAATTGACAGGAAAGCCTATAGCCTGTTTTCATCCAGGCTGAGAGAATTTCTGATCACTGATCTGACGAACCTTATCTTCATTAACTTTCTGAGGTTCAAATCAAAGTACAAATCACTTTTTCAGTTTGAATGCGAATGCTCAGATAAAAAGAGATACATTTCCCTTGAAAAAATGTTTGAATATGAACATACAAGCAAATTCAACGTATCGGCTGAAATGCGTGCACAGCTCATTAAGGAAATTGAAGGGGACGAATTTCATCTAAGTCCCCTGTCCGGCAAGATCATGCTTAATGATGTCGAAAGAATCATTGAAGATAACCAGGGGAAAAATATAACAGTTGTTGAAGATCAGTTTAATAAGTTAAATGGCACAGTTGCCCCTGAGACTATTCATGAGATGTTTAGAGACCTGGAAGATTTCATCCATACTGATCCGAAACTCCCTGATGAACATAAAAACTACATAAAAACTGTCGTACCTGATATATCAGTAGAAGACAGCAGGGATACGATAATCAGGTCAGTGCTTGATAACGCTGATAAATCGGAGCTGTCGCTTTTAACGCTTTATGTTTACAGGCAGATGGATATGATCGACTGGCTCCCGTTCATCAAGGCAGCCATCGAGCGCAATCCCGTATGCTTCAATGATCTGAAGGGGAAAACCATCTCTGAGGTTTATGAGATCCTGAATGGAATGTCAGACCAGTCAATTTATGATGGCAATAGGCTCGCCCTTCCTGATGAGGTGTGGAACTTCAGGTGTGGTGACGGGATAGAAAAAGCGTTGTTAATGGCTGATCTTATTATCAGCAGGGATAATAAGGCTGAGGTTTTAATTGATATAAACAATAACGAAGTTGGACTGAAATATAATAATCAACATTTTGATTTTACTTCCTTAAAATCTTTTAAGAAATCGATTAGTATTTCTGATAATTCCTTTGAGATAAAATGCCCCACGTCCCGCTGAAGCGGGACTGCCCACGAAAGTGGTGTTGGGGGGTCATCTTAACACTATATCTTTAATCACTTCGCTCCCGGCCTTCTCATTCAGCTTTTCTTTCAGCTCCTGCCTGAGCATCAGCAGTTCATTCCTCACCACAGATGAATTGAGGGACACATAAAGAACCTGATCTTTAATATAAAGCTTTGATGTTCTTGATGCAATAGCCTTGCCTACAGTCTCCTCCCATGAGTTTATTATGCCAACCTCATTCAGTTTGCCCTCCAGGTTCATCTCTTTAATGTAATCCTTCATGGCTTCAGCCAGCGATATGGTCTTGCTGCGTCTCATTTTCCGGATTTACCGTTTTCAATTATCTCTTCAACAGAATTGTTGTTTATCCTGAAAAGCTTGTACTCCGTCTTATGTGATGAGAGAATTTCGTGCAGCCTGCTCTGGTGGGTGTCGGTAATGAATATCTGACCGAAATTCTGGTTGCCGACAAGCCTGATTATCTGTTCAACACGTTCAGCATCAAATTTATCGAAAATATCATCAAGCAGTAGTATCGGTGAATAGCCGGATTTACGCTTTATGTAATCAAATTTTGCAAGCTTAAGGGCAACAAGGAATGATTTCTGCTGTCCCTGCGATCCAAGTGTCCTGACTGAATGTTCATTCATGTCAAAATGCAGGTCGTCTTTATGAATGCCTATAGTTGTATACTCCAGGAAACGGTCCTTTGTGACAGAGCTGACCAGGGCTTCAGCAAAATCACCTTCTGAAAGATGAGACCTGTAAGAGAGCCTGACCCTCTCCCTCTCAGACGATATCATTGAATACCTCTCCTGAAAGACCGGGATCAGCTCGTTTATGAGGGTATCTCTTTCCCTGAATACATAGGTCCCGTATCTGACCAGCTGTGAATCCCATATCGAAAGAGCATCATTATCGAACCTGCCTGATGATTTGAATTCCTTGAGAAGCCTGTTTCTCTGCTGAAGAGCCTTGCTGTACTTAAGCACCGAATCCAGGTACTCAGCATTGTACTGGCTGATAATCTTGTTCAGGAACCTTCTTCTTTCTTCGCTTCCTTCTGAAACCAGAGCATAATCTGCAGGTGATATCATCACAACAGGATATTTTCCGACATGGTCAGAAAGCTTCTGGTATTCTTTACCGTTCTTCTTCAATACTTTTGGCTTCTGTTTCTGAAATGCGCAATATATCTGGTCTTCCTCCTCATTCCTTACAAAAGTTCCGTTAATAATGAAAAAATCTTCCCCGTGACGGATGCTTATGCTGTCAATATTGTTGAAAAAGCTCTTTGTAAGCGACAGGTAATGAATGGCATCAAGTACGTTGGTCTTGCCAACCCCGTTATTGCCAACAATGCAGTTTATCCTGGCTGAGAATTCAAGTTCAGTCTGATCGTAATTTTTGAAGTTGGTGAGGGAAAGTTTTTTGAGATACATAAGAAATGGTTCAACGGTACAACGGTACAACGGTACAACGGTTTAATGGTACTTAATATCTGTTACAAAATTAAGAAAAGATATGGTGAAAAAATCAGAAAATATATTTGACTGATAATCAATTTCTTGATTGATATTGATAATATATCCCTTTTTTTCAGGTAATTGTTTTTTAATAAGTTGAAAAAAATTACTTTTGCGGTGGTAAAAATTAAAGTCAATTTTTTAAAACTGATATGGCAAAGAATAAAGGAGAAGATTCGCAAGGGCTAAAGAATGTTGAGGAAACCCTGACAAAAACCGAACATTTTCTTGAGCAGAATTACAAATTGTTATTGTATGTACTTGTTGGTGTTGTTGTGCTTGTCGGATTGTTCTGGCTGGCAAAAATGTACCTGAATAAACGGAATGACGAAGCCCAGTCGCAGATGTACCAGGCTGAAAGATATCTTGAGAATGATTCTCTTAACCTGGCTTTGTATGGCGACGGCAATTACCTTGGATTCCTTGATATAGCTGATAATTACAAATTCACAAAGTCGGGCAATCTTGCACGCTACAGCGCTGGCATATGTTTTCTTCACCTCGGCCAGTACCAGGATGCAATAGACATGCTGGGAAAATACTCGAAGAAGGATAAGGTGCTCGGTTCCCTGGCTATAGGTGCCACAGGCGATGCCTGGGTAGAGCTTGGCGATACTGACAAGGGCATTGCAAAATACCTTGAAGCAGCTGATTATGCCGGGAATTCATTCAATTCACCTTTATTCCTGATGAAGGCAGGTGAGCTATATGAGATGAACGGGAAATACGATGAAGCTCTTAAAGTATATGAAAGGATCCGGGATAATTATTCTGAAAGCACTGAAGGATCTTCAATTGATAAATATATCGCTCGAGTTAAGCTTCTGATGTAATAGGATGGGTACCGCCAATTTATCCGAATATGACCCGCAGAGTATTCCTGATGCCGGGAAAATGAGGTTCGGGATTGTGGTTTCGGACTGGAACAGGGATATAACATGGACTTTGCTGGATAGCGCGGAAAAAACCCTGAGAAGACACGGAGCAACCACCGAAAACATTATTATAAAGCATGTCCCCGGAAGTTTTGAGCTGACTATTGGTGCCCAGTTTATTGCTGAATATGATGATCCCGATGCAGTCATCTGCCTGGGATGTGTCATCAAAGGAGAGACTCCTCATTTCACATATATCTGTCAGGCGGTAACCCAGGGAATAACACAGCTAAATCTTGATTATAATATACCTTTCATTTTCGGAGTTCTTACCACTGATACTCACCAGCAAGCTGCTGACAGAGCCGGTGGAATACATGGGAATAAAGGCGATGAAGCTGCTGTTGCGGCAATAAAAATGGCTGCACTACAGCGGGAGATGGAAAAGTGAAAATTATCGCAGGACCTTTCTTACAAAAGCAACAGTAAAATAAGACATCAGGAACACCCCCATAAATCCTTCAATTGCTGAAACAACCCTTGCAATTCCATGAGGATAATGATCACCATAACCAATAGTAAAGAAAGTTATTGCACTATGGTAAAATGAACGTGCAAAAACTCCCAACTGGTCAGATGTGGAGGACACAACATCTCCATTTGTAAATAAAATCACCAGAACATAAATAACGCTGAACAGGAGATATCCGGCAGCCATTGAAATCAGTACCCTTGCAGGATTGGTGGCATAGAGTCCCATTGCATCAAAAACCAGCCACTTGAATCCATGCGGAATATAGCTCAGAACCTTTGTCAGTCCTCCTTTTTCTTTTTGTTTTGTTAACCATGATTTGGCTTCATACCGTTTAAACATTACATAGGCTTCATCCTCATCGGAGTATTTGCCCGTATCGTTGAAATTCTCCTTAAGTATCCTGAACTGTTCAGCTTTTTGTCTCAGGGTGGTACCTCCCTGGCTCGTAATGACCTTTTTGCATTTATTCTGTACCCAGTCAATATACATCTTGCCTACAAGACGCATTCCCGATAAATCGAGGATTTGTATGTCAACAGGAAAATCATAGGGTTCAAGGTCAACAATATCACGCACTATAGTATCTGAAATATCCAGTACCTGGGCCTGCGCAAGCCTCAGGTCAAAATAACTATTAAGATGACATGATTTAAGTGATAATGTCTGAAACTTTGATTCATAGAAAGATACATCGCCTTCTCCAAAACTGGTTCTTTCGAAACTGATTTCTGTATCATCCATTTCCATGAGATTGAAGTTTTTAGGACCCACTCCCATTTCTGATTTCTTAAACTGGATTTTGCCCGCCTTTGAAGAGGCGCCTTCAAAATCCACCTCTCCATTCCCAAAGACCGACCTGTTGAAATTTATCCTGCCTGAACCGAAATCAACAGTTCTGAAATCAACCCTGCTATTTCCGAATTCTGTTCTTTCAAATGTAATTTCACAATCCCCGAAAACGGAATAATGAAAATCAACTTTGCCTCCTGTTATGCGTGTTACCTTAAAATTGAAACGACCGCTGTTAAACCGCGTGTTTATGAATAGAAGCTCTCCGCTGCTGAATTCCGTATTTGCAAAGCTTACTTCACCGTTTCCGAACTGAATATCCTGAAAATCCTTGATCCCGTCATTTACAAGCGCATTTTTTAACATAAAATCACCTTCACCGAAGGATGAGCCTGCAAACTCAATGTTCCCATCCCTGAAATATGTATTTGAAAAGATTACGTTGCCCTTTCCGAAAACAGAACCCGTGAAAGATACTTTGCCTTTTCCAAAGTGAGTTCCTTCGAAGCTGACATCACCATCTGCAAATGAAGCATGTGAGAAATCGTTGCATATTGGTGATTCAAAAAATGCATTTTTTGCAGAAAAGCTTTTAATCGGGACAATTCCTTTCTTATCAATATTATTATGCCCTCTGAAAAACGACAAGGAAAAGTCGGAAATATAAAAATTATCAAGATTTATGTCTTTCCCCTCTTTTATAAGATCATAGATTGAACTTGCTTCAATTGCTCCAAAAAGCTCATTATAAATCGCCTTGCCTTTTGAATCATGGAATGTCACAATTGCTGTACGGGGGCATGTTCTTCCGTCATCAGCAATAAATTTAACATTTTTGATATCAACATGATAATCTCTATACCCGGTTTTCATTCAGATGTTTTAAACTGGACACCAAATTAAATAAAATAATGATTTGTTGTTATTATTGTCTTAAACACAACCTGCTGTATGGACAATATGAGCATTTGCCCCAGGTATCTGAGGTCATTATGAATGGCTCATCGCTTTTGAATATTGTATGTACAACTGATTCCAGTCCCAGCATAAATTCATGTCTTATAGCACTATAATCATCAACAGGGATCTCTTCACCTTTACTCTCTTTAATCAGAAGCCTGTCATCCAGGTTTTCACCGGGTGCTTTTTTTACTTTATAAACTGATGGACGAACTACCCTTTCCGGCTTCTCATGGAGATAGCCTTCGCAATAAAGCAATGTCTGGAGCCAGCCGTCATAATCCTTTTTCCTGTTTTCATTGAACAGATCGCTGACCGAGCTAATTGAATCAGCTATTGCTCCGGTCTTATAGTCAAGGATCCTCGTTATGCCATCCTTACTGTCAATACGGTCGATATTGCCCCCGGCAAGGAGTCTGATAATACTTTCGCCTTCTCCTGCTTCAGCCGGAAACCTGACGGGTCTTTCAAGGTCCTCTATGACAAATTGAGATGACATTCTATCAGCTTCAAGTATCCTTCCTATATACACCATCAGTACTTCCGTAACAATCAGCTCGTTACCAGTAGCAGCAGTGTCATTTTCCCTGCTGAATACTTTTCTGATAGTCCTGTTGATCAGCTTCAGGAGTGATTGTTTATCAGACAGAATTGTATCTATTGACGAAGCACTAACCCTTTTTCCAATAAATCCCTGATAAAGGTTTTTCATGGTTTCATGCAGCAGGGTGCCCAGCAATGCCGGATCAATTTCCTCGGTTATGCTTTCAGGCTCCTTCAGTCCGCAGACATACCGGTAATAAAACTTCATACTGCAATTAAGCCACATGTTAATTGCTGTTGGAGAAAGGATCATATTTTTATCACTGGTTGAAAACCTGCTATTAAGCTGACGTTGATGCTCCTCTGTACGTTCAATTTCTTCACTGACAGTACTGCGGTTCCTGATCTCGAAGCCCAGATTCAGGAATTCCGGTTTCAACAGAGGATCATATTTCATCTGTTGAAGAAACCTGCTCATCTCCCCGCTTCTCAGACCCTCAGGATTAGAGTTGAAAATGAATGTCACATTTTCTGCCCGTTGCAGAAGCCTGTAGAAATGGTAAGCATAAACCGATTCCCTGTGATTTATTGACGGCAGGCCGAAAGCCTCACGGAGGCTGAAAGGGATAAATGATGATCCGGTTGTGATGGCAGGAATTATACCTTCGTTGACTGATAATACAATCAGGTTCTTAAAATCAAGTGACCTGGTCTCAAGAATACCCATTATCTGGATACCCGAAAGGGGCTCCCCGGAAAACGGCACGGACTGATTTCTTAAAAGCCCATCAAGCAGGCTGATCCAGGTATTCAGAGTAAAGCTTATTTCCGGACTGGCAGTCACGGTATCGAGCCTGTTTATCGACAGTATTGCCCTGTAAATAAATTCATTCCTGATGTTTCTGTTGGCCAGATCAATTCCCTGTACCTCCTTTTCTGACAGTTCATGCTGAACAATAAGTGTCATCACCGATTTCAGATAACCGGAGGTATGTGCCGGTGAAGAAGGTCTTGTGAAGATCGTGGCAAGAATCTCTGGTTTCTCAAAACGTCCTGAAGGTATCCGTATCAGGTTTTTCTCAATGATCTCCCTGATGATCACCTGATCCTTTTCTTCAATCATCTCAGTAACCAGACTGTGTTTCAGGATGTTTATCACATCCCTATGGAGGAAAAGAATGATGCCGTCCTGTACCACAGCATTTCGCTGAAGATCCAGAAGGTGCTTTATGAGGGTATATACTGATGTATGCCTCAGGGGGTAACCCATTGTTATATTAATGTCAGGGATGTTTTCAGGAAGACTTGTCAGTACAGGCATCAATAGATTCTCATCAGCCAGGATTACTGCTGTTTCATGTGCATTTTCAGGAGTAAGTCCGGGTATTTCATTGATCAGCTCCGGAATAAGCTTCACCTGCGCCACATCGGATGATGTGTCAATAATCCTGTGTTTTACAGAAGAAGAATGTTTTGAAAGAAGGGTTTCATAGCTCCATTCCCCGGGCATGTCATTTCCAAAGACCTTAATGTTATCGCGCATGAAATAACCGGCCGAATTCAGCTTGCTTCCTTTAATGTACGAATTATCAAAATCCCAGTAAAACTTTGCCCTGCCTGTTTTTTTCAACCTGGTCATAAGTGACTTTTCGCATTCGTTAAGCGCATTGAATCCTATAAAATGAAACATCTCCCATCCGGGACCTGACATGTTTTCTCTTCCGGAATCTTCAGCAACATCCCTGAATATCATGCCTTCATAGGCAATATCTTTTTCTTTCAGGTTTTTCCTGAAGGCTTTATACAGATCATCCAGGATTGACCAGACGCTTTTGAATTCTATTTTTTGTTCCGTTATTTTTTCAGGATCAAAATTGACCCAGAACCGTTTTACAATCTCAATCTGTTCTGGTGACAGACCTCCAAATTGTTGATCTATCTCTTTAATATCCTGCACATTGCGGAAAAGCTTTGATGCATCAACCAAATATTTGTCTACATCATCAAAGTCATTGAGAAGCATATCTCCCCAGAAATAAAAATCATCAAAGCTCTCGCTGCTTTTTTTTACAACACGGTATACTTTATATAACTCAAGCAGCAGGATCTCATTCTCTGCTGACTTCAATTCTGACAGTGAACGGAACAAGTCATTTATGGTCATTATAGCCGGTGTCCATACAGGCTGGCTTATTTCCGCTGCCAGATATTTAAGAAAAAAGAGCCCTGCACGGCGGTTCGGGAAGACAAGGCAGTGGCTGTTCAGGCGATTGCCATGCTCCGAATATAAATGCTTTGCGATATGCTCAAGGAAATATTCCATAATCAGTCATGCTGTCCATTATATTTCCGGCCTTGCCAGGTATTGAGTTCTTCAAGGCGTTTTTCAATAAGTACTGCGATCTGGTCAGTACGTTTTCTGCTCCATGGCAGATCTGCAAGGAATCTGGGAGGAGCCTCGCCCGTGAAGCGTTCGACCACAATTGCAGGATTCAGTTTTTCAAGGAACCTGGTAAAGAAATCAAGATAATTTTCCAGTGTAAATAGGTGAAAATCAGAAGGATTTTTCCGGAACTCTGTTTCCATTGCAGTTCCTTTGAATATCTGGAGCTGATGGAATTTCACCATCGTTAGCGGCAATTCAGAGATGATCTCCGCTTCTGCCAGCATCTCATCGGGTGTTTCGCCCGGCAAGCCAAAAATATAATGAGCTCCTGTATTAATTCCAAGCGCTGCCGTTACCCTGACAGCATCCGCAGCTTCCTTATAAGTATGTCTCCTGTTTATCCTCTTCAATGTTTTATCATAGCAGGATTCAATGCCATATTCCAGGGCAAAATAATATCTCCTGGAAAGCTCCTTGAAATATGCAAGTTTTTCATTATCAATGCAATCAGGCCTTGTTCCTATGATAAGTCCGGCAACTCCGGGATAACGCAAAGCCTCTTCATAAAGCTCCATAAGCTTTTCAAGAGAAGCGTAAGTGTTTGAATAAGCCTGAAAATAGGCAAGATAATATCCGGCTTTTCGATATCTGTTCTTATGAAATTCAATTCCCTCCTCTATCTGGCGGGTAACAGATTTTTGAGGAATACAGTATGAAGGATTGAATGCATCATTATTGCAGTATGTACAACCGCCGGTTCCTTTTGTCCCGTCGCGGTTAGGACAGGTAAATCCCGCATCAATGGAAACCTTCTGTATCCTGGCTCCAAACAGCTTCCTGAAATAGTCAGGGTAAGCATTGAACCTCCTTTGATGCCCCCACTGATATTCCATATTTTTTACCTGTTCAGCCTTCATGCATTGACAATTTTATTCTTATCGACATACCACAGGTAAGCCTCAATATCTTTGTATCCCATATCTGTCAGAAGTTTTCGGTATTGCCTTACCTGGTCGGTGTACCGGCTATTCTCTTCACCAAATTTGAAATCAATAATAATTGTCTTGTTATCCCTGAGGATAATCCTGTCCGGACGACGGGTATGTCCCGATGGCATTAGTATCCCGGCCTCCTTCATCACATTGATCCCCGGTTTGAACCATTCCGATACGGGAGAAGTGGAAATGAGTTTCTGCAGCTTCTCTTCGAGCATGGCTGCTTCGGGATCCACTATCATGCCTTCAAGCACAAGGCGTCTGACAGCAGAAGGGATGTCATCTGAGGAGCTTATGCTTTCAAAAACCATATGCATCAGCTTTCCATAGTTTATCTTTTCTTTCCTGTCGGCTGAAAAGTAATTTTCCCCATGCAGCTTAAGCCTGAGCGCTTCCGGCTTCCGGCTCACAATGTAATTCCCGGTAATCCGGTTCCTTTTTTCAGGGCGCTTATCTTTGTTTTCAGGCATCACTCCGAATTCAAATATCTTTTTACCTGCATCATAATTTGTTTTAAGGAAGATGCCCGATTTTCCGGCAGGATTATCATCTGAAGTCAAAGCATCTTTAAGGAGTCCGGCAATGGCTTCACCTGAATCATGGCTTTCAGGCGCAAAACCTACTATTGCATCCATCGCCCTGGTCATCGCAACATAAAGAAGGTTAATATTATCGATGTAAACAGAACATTTTTCGGCGTTGAAATCGCCGACAAAAATAGTGTCTGCCAGTGCCTTGCCATATCTTACCGGAACTATCCCAAGCTCATTAAAAGGAGGCCCTTCGGGCTTTACCCATAGTATAGGGGATTTTGAGGCTTTGTGATCAAGGTTCCAGGAAATGAATGGAAGAATGACAATCCTGAATTCCAGCCCTTTTGATTTATGAATCGTGAAAACTCTTGCGGCATCCTGATTTGCCGGAAGTATGACTGATTTAGTCTTCCCTGTTGTCTCCCACCACTCCAGAAATGACTTGAAATCAGCACTTTTGCTTCCTGAGAAACCCAGAACCAGGTCCTGAAAAGTATCGAGGTATGCCACGTTCGATGAGTATCTCCCCAACCCGAAAAAGCCTATGATGCTTTCTGTTGCTTCAAAGAGCGTAAGCTGCCTGGCTTTCTCCATGAACTCCTCAAAGCCGTCAGGGAAGCAGCCGTGGAAATTATCAGCCAGACTATTGCTGAAGAGAGGTACCCTGTCTGCATTCTCATTACCTGTCGCCATCAGTAAAAACCTGACCATCTGCGCCCTGCTTATCATGTCTTCAGGATCATCAAGCACTTTTATTGCCGAGATTATGAAGGTCAGGGCATGAGAGGCGGAAAGCGACAATGAATCACTTGATACTATGTTGTAATTATATCTGTTTTTCTTTTCCGGAGTGCAGGCGCCGGCATACTCAATCATTCGCCCGACAACGGCTTCTCCATCCCTGCCCTCCCTTACGATTATTCCTATATCGGAAGCTTTATATCCCTTATCCTGAAATGATTCAATTATGCAGGGGAGCTTCTCCAGCACAATATCCTGCCATCTTTTATTACTGCTTTTGGTATTCGCGTCTTCATTTCCATTTTCTTTTTCATCATCAAGGAATTCGATCCTGACATATCCGCCGCTGCGATTGCCGGCATCAAGCTGTACTGCTTCAGAATACAGTTTCCTGAAATAAGATGAAGGAGAATTTTCAGAGAACGTCTTATCGGCAAGAGCCGGGATCACAGAAAAGAGTGAGTTATTAAACCTGATAATATTTGAACGGCTTCTCCAGTTTGACACCAGAGGCTTACTGAGAAATCTTTTACCGTCAACCAGGTTATCCTTCATCCCTGCGAGTATCTGCAAGTCACTGTTCCTCCACCTGTAGATCGATTGCTTAATATCTCCCACAACGAGATTATCGCATCCCCTGGCCATGCTTTCATTAATCAGAGGGTGAAAATTCTTCCATTGCAGCCATGAGGTATCCTGGAATTCGTCGATCATGTAATTTTCGTATATGTTACCGATCTTTTCATATATGAATGGAGTCTGTTCCCCTCCTGTTATCAGGCTCAATACCTCTCCCGCCTCAGACAGCAGGAAGCTGTTCTCAGAGGAGGCTACCTGGTGTACCCTTTTAAGTACATCAGACAGAATACCGAGTGCATAAATATTTGAAAGAACTGTATCTGCACTTCTGTAATTAATTATATTAGTGTTACAAAAGCCTATCACCTTTATTAAAGCACTTTCCAGTCCTCCGGCAATTGCTTCCTGCAGAGGAGGTGCTGGTTTGCCTGTTGACCATTTGGGCGGATCCTCAAGTATCTTCAACACATAAGAATTCGGTTCCTTTACGGATCCCTCTGCCAGTGACCTGATAAAACCGGGAATACCTTTCCCTTTCTGGTAGAACATATCATCGGTAAGGCCATGTTCGTTGAATATCTCTTCACATTTCTTACCTAGTTTGACGAGATCTCCTTCAATTGATGATTTTAAGATGTGTATCTTCCTGATATAGCCGAGCAGGAATTCCTTATTCTCCAGGTTGGTTCTCTCATCTTCTGACAGGATCCTGAATTTTTCCCTGAAAAGCTCCTCTGCCAGCTTCATGATATCTCCTTTCAGGTCCCAGCTTTTCTCCTCCTCAAGGTTTGCCATCACGTAGTGAATCAGCCAATTCCTGATCTTTGAGTCGGTTGCTGAGGAGGCTATCATCTCATCAACGGCTGTTGAGAGTATCAGACTATGATCCAGCTCAATATTGAATCCTGAGTGCAGTCCTGCCTCTCTGGTGAATGCCCGCAGTATTTTCTGAAAGAAAGCATCTATGGTGCACACAGAGAAACGTGAGAAATCGTGGAGGATCGCAAACAGTATCTCCCCTGCTTCATTCCTGATTTCTTCTTCACTACTCCCTGTATCTTTAATAATATGTTCCAGATAATCTGACTCACCTCCATTTGACAATAAATAAAGCTGATCGAGGATCCTGCTTTTCATTTCGGCTGTGGCTTTGTTGGTAAATGTCACTGCCAGTATCCTGCGATAACCGTATCCGGATCTGAAAAGACGGGTGAGGTATACCCGTGTAAGGTTAAATGTCTTTCCCGATCCTGCTGATGCACTGTATATGGTAAGCGTGCCTTCTCCCATGTTATAAAGATACTGAATTTTCTCCTGTTGAGTTACATGTACCCACGCCCCTTTATCCCCCTCCCTGCTAAAGCAAGGTGGGGGAAACTATTGATTTACAACAATATAAGCCCCCTGCCCTACTTCAGAAGGGAAGGGGGTTGGGAGAAGGGTACATGAAGAACAAATAAGTATCTTTGCCCCGTGAAAAAGAAAGTTATCGTCGGTCTCTCCGGGGGCGTTGACTCCAGCGTTGCAGCATGGGTGCTGAAAGAGCAGGGGTACGATGTTGCCGGGCTTTTTATGAGGAACTGGCATGATACAACCGGTCTTCTTCAGAGCGACTGCCACTGGGAGGATGACCTTATGTTTGCAGAGATGGTAGCTAAAAAGCTTGCGATACCCTTTCATTTCGTTGATCTCAGCGAACCATACAGGAAGAGGGTGATGGATTACATGTTTGCGGAATATGAAAAAGGCCGTACTCCTAATCCTGATGTACTATGCAACAGGGAAATTAAGTTCGATTCATTTGCAGAAGAAGCTAAAAAGCTCGGGGGCGATTTTGTTGCAACAGGCCACTATTGCAGGAAAGAAGTAATAAGTGTAAATAATACACATATTTTCAGACTCCTTGCAGGAGCCGATAATAATAAGGATCAGAGTTATTTT